>RFIQ01000554.1 GCA_003695565.1 Planctomycetota bacterium
CCTTGGATGTCTGCAGACCCGCACTGGCGATCGATTGGGGATTGTTCAACGCATTCGGGTTCGCCCCCGGTCGACCACCGGGCGTGGGTTTGGCCGATTCGCTGTCCTTGCGGCTGGTGGAACTCTGGATGGCAACGCCCGTTGGATCGAACTTGAGCGTCTCAGAGATTTCTTCCAGCTTCGGATCCAATTCCACGTTCACCGCTACTTTGACCGCTCCGTACTGGTTCAACGTGTCGACGATCTGTCGCTTGAAGTACTCTTCCCACTCGGCTTGCGCGGCCAATACCGGGTTTTCATCCGGGGAATTTGGATCGCTGCTGGGACGATAGATGTTCGACGTTCCCAGATCGAGGACCGAGATGTTCTCTTTGCGGATGCCGGCGAAGTACGTCGATGCCTGTTCGGCGATCCGCCTGAGCACCGTAGTATCCACCGGCTGGTTAGCGAATCCTTGCACCTGGATACTGCATACTTTGATCGGTTCTCGAGCAAACCCTCCATCCTCCTGATCGTATTCGACGGCTGCGAAAGCGATCTGAGGCATGCGCTGCAGGAGTTTGGCGAATTCCTGCTCCCGGGCCACTTCTTCGCGCATGCTGATCAGGGACGGCGGATCGAAGATACCGGACTGCAGCGAGGCCTTGATTTCATCACCCCATTGCATAGGAACCGCGCCGCCGTCGGCCAACGCTTTCAGATAAACAGCCTTCTGTGCTGTGGGGACTTTGATGCGCGTCCCATTGACGATTTCGTACTCGCTGAGCATCGCCGCGCCGAAGGCCTTTTCCGCGCGGTGAATCTCCTCCGGAGTCATCATGCCCAGAATGTAGGTCTTGCTCGCCCCTTGGCCGGCAGCCAGAATCCATCCCAGCGACAACACCGTCACGGCCAGCAACAAAGCAGCCAGGAGGCGGGAAGCGGGCGTCAGACTGCTGAACAACTCGCCGATCTGCTTGGCAACTTGTGTTACTACATTCATCCTGCGCTACCATCCATGGTGTGCGTTCAAATTCGAATGGCATTGATCTCTTCATAGGCCTGCAACAGCTTGTTGCGGACCTGGACCAGCATCCGGAAAGCCATATCTGCCTTTTGCACCGCGGTGATCACCTCGACCTGCGACACATCGCCGCCGGTGAGCATGTCATGAATCATCGCATTTGCATCTTGTTGCATCTCATTGACGTTCTTGACCCCTGACGCCAATAGTTCGGGAAAAGACCCCGGTTGATCGGATGCAGCCCGAGCATGTTGCCGCTGCAGATTCTGCAACAGAGGCAAGTCCATGCGAGGCTGTGCGGATCCGACCACCGGCATTCCTGGCGTCTCCCTGTGCAAACATCATGGGGGATGAGCGTGTTAGACCAGGATCGACAACGTCTGACGTCCCAGGGCCTTGGTGACTTCGATCACACCGATATTGGCCTCGTAGGCCCGCGTGGCTTCCAACGCGTCGACGAATTGCTCGTTCAAGTTGATATTGGGATAGGCCACATAGCCTTTCTTCTCCCCCTCCTCGATCGCCAAGGGATGGTCGGGCTGGTATCGGTACAGCGGCTCTTTTTCTTCGATCTCGACCGCAGCAACCTTCACCCCTGCCGCATCCCCATCGGCCACGATTTCATCGTCGGTTTGAAACACGGTATAGCGAGGTTGATAGGGTTGGGGATTGCCGTTCTCATCCTGCAGGGACGAAATATTGGCGATGTTCCCCGAGATGGTATTCAACCGAATCCGCTGAGCCACCAGCGCGCTGGTACTGACGTCTAAAGCACTGAACATCGAACGGATCCTCCATGATCGCCAAACACCCCCCCGCAACATTTCCGGTTACAGCTTATCGGGGACCATAGAAAATCTGCCCGGCGGTGAAAAGGGCAGCTTGTTGCTAGCATCCCTCGGCATCGACCGGTCGCCCGAACCACCACAGCGCCAGAACCATGCACAGACCGCCTAACGGCAACAGAATCCAACTGGAAACCCCCACGGCAGCCGGCAGCGTCCCGCATAGGATGGAAACACCTGCCACCAACAAGGCATACGGCATCTGCGTTCTCACATGGGCGATGTGGTCGCAATCGCTGCTGCGGGAGGAAAGAATGGTCGTATCGGAAATCGGAGAACAATGGTCGCCGAAGATCGCGCCGGCCAGCACCGAGCCGATCGAACCGACCAGCGCCGGGTCATGAATCGACTCGGCCGTCCCCGCTCCCCCTGGCAGCAAACCGTAGACCAGAGGAATCACCATCGGCATCACGATGGCCATCGTTCCCCAACTGGTTCCCGTGGAGAAAGCGATCGCCGAGGAAAGGATGAACACCACGGTCGGCATCCAAGCCACCGGTAGGTTCAATTGCTGTACCCGGCTGGCGAGAAACTGGCCCGTCGCCAGATGGTCGCCATCGGTCAATCGGCTGAGCGTCCACGCCAGCCACAGGATCACCATGGCGGGGACGACATGGGCAAAACCAGCCGCCAGCGCGGCATGGATCTGGCCGATGGTCAACCGGTCCTGCCATCGGATCATGGCAATGATGACCAGCAACCCCGCCAAGGCCCCGTAGACCAGCGAGAGATAGCTGTCGCCGCTGCCAACGACTTGCCCCCAACCGCGCCAATCCGTCCACTGAGGCAACCGCGGCACACCCGATTCCGCCTGGCCAGTCACCACCAGCAACCAGACCACCACTGCCACAGTGATCCCAATCGGCACGATCGCGTTCCAAGCGTTGGGCGCGGTACGGCCGGCATTAACCGCCTGTTCGTCGACCACCCCTTGGCGGCCCAGCGTGCCACTTTGGGCTGCCCGTTCCGCGCGCAACATGGGCCCAAAGTCCCGATTCATCACGGCGACCAGAAACACAAACAAGAGCGCAAACAAAATGTAGAAACGCACGGGAATCGTCTCCAGGAACAGCCCGAACGTCTGACCGGAAATGTCGATCCCCGCCTGTTGAAACCCGGTTTCCATCGTACTGATTTCCGTGGCGACCCAGGTACTCACCAAGGCCAGTCCGGAAACGGGCGCCGCGGTCGAGTCGACCAGAAACGCTAGCTTCTCTCGGCTGATCTTCAACCGGTCGGCGATGGGGCGCATGGTCGAGCCCAGCAGCAGCGTGTTGGCATAGTCGTCGATGAAAATCACCAATCCCAGAAACCAGGTCAGCAGTTGGCCGCCGCGCCGTGAGCGAGCCAAGGGAGCGGCCCAGTGCACAATGCCTTGCATTCCACCCGCACGGTGGATCAAAGCCACCTGCATGCCCAGCAACGATGTAAACACGAAAACGCGCTGGTGGTCGGGATCACTCAGAGAATGCCACAAATGACTCTCGAAGAAATCGACACAGAACCGTTGCCCGCTAGCTCCGACATACGCAATCCATGATCCATCAGAGTTCCACTGGGGCGCAGGCAATTGGATCAACACGCCCGTCGCGATGCCGATCAACAGGGCCAGGATCACGCGGCGGAGAGCAATCGCCAGCACAATCGTCAATAGCGGGGGTACTAAGCTGATCCAACCATAGCCGACGGTGGCATCCATGGATTGTCCCCTGTTTGGAACTTCGCTGCGGAGCAGGTGCTGTTAGGGCCGTCCTTGGAATAACCGTCCAGTCTGTAGCCTGACTCTCCGAGTCGGGTCCTTCGCTGCCCGGCTCAGAGAGTCAGGCCACCACGTGATGCGACAGTTATATCCAGGACGCTCCTTAGTCGTTGGGAGTCGAGACGAGCCACGGGGCCGAGCGCGATTTACCGATCAATCCCTGCCGGAACATGGCCCCTGCCGGAACATGGCAACGTCAGGGTGGCACGACAACCTCCTTGCGCACGGTTTTCCAGAGCAGCCTCCCCACCGTGCAGCCTCGCAATCCGCTGCACTTTGGCCAGCCCCAACCCTAGTCCGCGCCCCGCCTCGCGACCACTGTAATATGGATGCCAGACGCGTGCCAACTGGGCCGGCTGGATCCCAGGACCATCATCGAGAATTTCCACCACCGCCTGATCCGCGCGCCGCCGCAGGCGGATTTCCACGCATCCACCATCGATCTCCATGGCTTCCACCGCATTGCGAACCAGGCACCATACGGCCTCGATCAGTGCCGTGCGGTCCGCCGAGATAGGCGGTAGCGCTGCACCCCTGTCCCACCGCACTTCCACCGGAATTCCCGCGCGATCCAACCAGCGTCGAGCCCGCTCGACTGCGGTGGTTAATACCTCGGTCAAATCGACATCCGCCAGTTGCAATGTGGGCGGCTTGGCAATCGCCATCATGTCCTCCAACAACTCGCGCCCGCGCATGGCGTGTTCGACCACTGCAGCGCAATGTCGACGCACCTCGGGGTCAGCCGACAAATTGCCCAGCCCTCCCGCCCGCGTGGCGATGCTGGCCAACGGATTGTTCAACTCATGGCTCAAGCCATACGCGAAATCGTAGACCCAACCACGGCAACGGTCCTCCAACAGGTCGCTAAACCGCTCGACCAAAGTGGTCCACTGCACGACCCGGTGCGCTGCATCGCGTACCGTCTCCAGCAGCAGAGTATCGCGGCAGTGCAACCGCCCACAGAACTGCACCAGGGCTGCCGCCACCGGTCGCCTCAAGTCCGTCGCAACGGCCGCGGATTGCGAGCGATCCGCAGATCCAGACACCTGCGCCGCCGCCATCGAGAGCATCGACAGGGAATGGCCGCCGTCCCGTTCGCTGTGCAGATCCGTTTTGATCTGCTGGAGCCACGCGATCAAGTCGGCCGCGCTCCAACACCGCTCCTCGACTCCCGGCCCCGACACGCCGCCCGTACCCACCCCCGGTCGACCGCAGGCCAATTCGCTGGGCGCGCCACCGGCATCGCAGGCAGCCAGCAACCAGCGTAGAACCCATAGCAAGGTCGTGGCGTCCACCTCCACCGGTTGCTCCACGGACGCCTGTACAGCCATTACCAGATCTACCCAAGAGTCGAGATCGGCCGGCGTTTTGCCTGGCCAATTAGCCGTGCGTCACCGGTTTCTCGATATCCAGCAATTCGCACACGCGCTCCACCAGACTTTCGACGGTAAACGGTTTCTGGACGAACCCATCGGCTCCGGCCTCCATCAGCTCGCTCACCTTGTCCGGCTCAACCATCCCTGAGATACAGATGATCTTGACCGAATCCAATGTCTTGTCGCTCCGCACTCGTTGGCAAACCTCCTTGCCGTTGATGTCCGGCAGCATGACGTCCAGGATGACGATGTCCGGCCGGAATTCCTTGACCTGCATCCCAGCATCGAAACCGTTGTTTGCGGTGCGAATTTCGAAACGGCCATCACGCTGAAATGCATCGGCGATCAGCTCCACCAGATCCTGCTCGTCATCGACGATAAGGAGCTTCTTCTTGCCGTTCTCCAAGGCATCGGTGGGAATGCCGTTGTCTTTCATGAACGCAAACAGCTGGTCCCGAGGAATGCGCCGGAAACGACTCCCCGGAACGCGAAATCCCTTCAGCGTCCCATTATCGAAGCAGCGGATAATGGTTTGCTGGCTAACCTTGCAAATCTTGGCTGCTTCGCCGGTAGTGAACACGGTCTTGTTGGTCAACATGGCTTCCACCATCCTTCCTGATTGATGGTCATGCTAGCCGCATTCGGAATGACGGGAATTGCAGTCCCCATCCTTAGGCCGATGCACGCGGTCGCCGACGCCGACGCCGCATCCTAGCAAACTTCGATCGATAAGACTCCACAACGAGTGGCACCCACAGTGCCCCCCTCTGTTCCTTATCCTTTACCTATCCCCGGTTCCGCCAAGTTTGCCAAGCTTGACTGAACTGCCGGATTATAGCGAATACACAGGCTGGGTCAAGATCGAAAAATCTGACGCAAGACCATACCAACAAAGGACTTAGGGCTTAGAGACCACAGCCTCGCTCAAAATTTTTTGGCGATTCGATCACTCGGAATCCGCTGGATCCGATCCACCCTTGCCCGGCTTTTGCCGCCACGCAGGCCGTCGACGGCGAGCCCGCGGGTGGTGCTGGGCGTGCAATTCGGGCGCATCAGAATTGACCAACTTTCGGCTCAACGGCTTTTCCGGCAAACGCACGCGGATGGCTCGCAACGGACGCTTTTCAATTCTGGCCAATTCGTCGATTTCGAATTCGAGTTCGTCGCCTTCGCGCAACGGCCACTGGGGCGGTTTCTCCAACTGCGCAAAATGAAAGAAAACGTCGTCGTGCAAACCAGGCGAACGAATAAAGCCGAACTTCTTGTCGTCCACGATCTTGACGACGGTGCCAACGCGCATAACGCCCTTTGCTTGGAACGGAGAATAATCAGTGAACGAAGAGACAATTCTGTGGAATGCCCTGGCCTGGCGGACCGGGGCTGTTAGCGGGTCCGGACGGCGGCCAGTGCCGTCCTCGCGCCTGCGCAGCGGTTGCTCGATCGCCCCAATTCCGCAACCAATCAATTGTAATCGGGACGGCGTGGCACGCCACGGCACCCGGTGATCATGGCCAGGTAGTAATCTCCCACTTGCCGCATGGCCCGCCGCCACATCTGATCATGCTCGGCAAACACGATGCGCGGGTCGGCGGGAAGGACATACCAATTCCCTTGCCGCAACTGCGTGTCAAGTTGTCCGGCTTTCCATCCCACTTGACCAATCACCAGTTTGAGATTCGCCCCCTCACTGGACTCTGCCAGTAGGTCGCGTAGTTTTCCCAAGGAGGCGGTGAAGCACAAACCATCGCCCACCTGAAACTCCGCATGCGACACATTATCATGGATGGCTACCAAGGGCCCAGCACTTGGACCACCGACATACAACTGGTTGAGCCGCCTTGAGTCGGACCTCCCGTCTATCAACCAATCGATGGCCTTGGCTACCGAGGGGCCAACGCATCGGTTCAACACGACTCCCACACTTCCTTGGGGACCGTGATGGACCACATAGCAGACGGTGCGTCCCAGCCGGTCATCGTGCCACCCGGGAGCCGCCACGATCAACCGCCCCTCCACCAACACCCCATTGGATGGGGCGATCCGATTTGTACCTGTTTGGTTCATGGAATCCCCTATCCCGAAGCACGAAAACCGCTAGGCTAGACGCAAGCGCTGCCACCGTGGCAACGGGCCAAGCCGCCACTGGTCTTCTGCAACCGACGTACCAATTTCGCTGCACAGCACAGGCTGACAGGCCCGTTTCATGATCGGAACATGTTGTCCGCTGTTCCGCGAGGGACTCGCGGGCGACTATTTGATTCCCGATCCGAGCGCGTTAGGGTCGCATGTGAATCGGGTATTTGGCGTTGGGGTTTTCATTCGCGCCACCAGGCATATCCGCCGCTCAGCACCAACATTCGGAGCCTTCCCATGGACATCCAGGATCTGCGCAGGGATTACCAGGGGCGTCCCCTCGAGTTGACCGACCTGAAACCGGACCCGATCGAACAGTTCTCGCTCTGGTTTCAAGAGGCCTTGGCGTCCAATCCGGCCGATTGGTTCGAGCCCAACGCCATGACGTTGGCGACTGCGGACGGATCGGGACGTGTGTCGGCACGCGTGGTATTGCTCAAGCAGGTTTCGCCCCGCGGCTTCACGTTCTTCACCAACTACGATTCGGAAAAGGCCCACCAGATCGATGCCAACCCGCATGCGGCCTTGACCTTCTATTGGCCCTACATCGCCCGCCAGGTCCGCATCGAAGGAACCGTGCAGCGGACCGATGCCGCGACCAGCGACGCCTACTTTCACGCCCGTCCACGCGAGAGCCAGTTGGGAGCGATCGTCAGCCAGCAGTCCCACCCGATCGAATCGCGGGAAGACTTGGAGCGGCGGGTGGCGGAACTGGAAAAGCAGTACCAAGGACGAGAGATTCCGCGGCCGGAGTACTGGGGGGGGTACATCGTCCGTCCGGACCGCATCGAGTTTTGGCAAGGACGTCCAAACCGCTTGCACGATCGCTTCCTGTATCGACTGGTCAGCAACAGGCATTGGGAAATCGCACGTCTGGCCCCCTGAGACCGCAGATTCCCGCTCCCGAGTGCAACGCTGATGCAACCTAACTCGTCATGGCGTCCGCCGAGGCAGTCTCCGGCTGGCGAGTAGCCAGTGAGACGGCGACCAGCACGGCAAACGAAAGGGGGATGGTCACGATGCCAGGCTGGCTGAACGGGACGACCATTTCCAGCCAGGCGGGACGGCTGATCCCATAGACCGAGGCGAAGGTATCGCTGCTGAGCAAAATCCAGCCAAGCGAACTGAGCATGCCGACCAGGACACCAGCAATCACGCCTTGATAGGTGGTCCGCTTCCAGAATAGCAGCATCACCAAGGCGGGCAGATTGGCCGAGGCCGCCACGCTGAACGCCCACCCCACCAGGTAGCTGACGTTCATGTTCTCGAACAAGATGCCCAACCCGATGGCGATACCACCTACTACCACCGAAGCGATCTTCGCCAATCGCACCTGCTCCGCATCGTTCAATTTGATGTGCAGGACATTTCCGACTACATCGTGCGCCACCGCGCCGGCGGATGCCAGAATCAGGCCGCTGACCGTCCCCAACACGGTAGTGAAAGCAATGGCGGAAATGATGGCGAACAACCACTCATTGATGCTCCGCGCCAACAAGGGGGCCGCCATGTTGGTGTCGGTCAAATCGAGCGCTCCGCTGGTCATCGCGCCCAACCCCAGGTACAGCGTGAGCACGTAAAAGAAACCGATGGCGGCGATCCCCACGATGGTACTCTTCCGCGCCGCGGCGGCACTGCGCACCGTGTAGTAACGGATCAGGATGTGCGGCAGGGAGGCTGTGCCGCAGAACAGCGCCAGCATCAAGGAAAGAAAATTCAGCTTGGGCAACACGCCCGGCTGGCGGATACCGGCAAACTTGGGATGTTCGCCCGGCCGCAACACTTCCTTCCCCGCAGTCGGTTGCGGGTAGAACACCGTGACCGTACCCTCTGCGGCGGCCACCGCTTCCTTCCTCCACAACAAAATCTTGCTGCGAGAAAGGCTGGCCAGGAACCGCACGGGGCCCACCCCTCCCGTCCGTTCCCCTTCGGGCAATTCCTCTACATGTCCAACCGGGTGCAATTGGTTGCGACTGCCGTCCGGATTGGGTTCACCCAGCGGGCGACCATTCACCCACCGCGTGCCATCGGGACGCTGCTGGATCGTCTGGCACTCACGCAGTTCTCCGCCCCCCTCTCCGGGCAAGTGAATGAAAACCATCGGCCTGCCGCTGGCGTCGTGGGCGTGCCAGTAGCTGCGCGCGGCTTGGCCCCACGCCGGATCCGGATTTCCGCTCGGGCGATAACCGGCCGCTTGCAATACCTGCTGAGGCGATTGATCGGCAGGGATGCTCAGCCGCACGAAACGGTGGCCATCGACTCCTCCCTCAGCACGCATCAAACCGCGCTGCAGAATCATCACGGCCAGAATCGCGCTGAACAGAACCAACAACCCTCCTTTGAGGAACTGCACCCAGGTGGTCGAAACCATGCCAGCCGTGACCACGATGAAAATGACCACCGCGCCCACGATCAACACGCCCACCCAATGAGGAAACCCCAGCAAAGGCTTGACCAGGGCCCCGGCGCCGACCATCTGCGGGATCAGATAGAACATGCTGACCGCCAAAGTGCTGATGCCGGCCGCCAGTTGAATCCCTCGCGATTGGAATTTGGCATTCAGGGCATCAGCGAACGTGTACTTGCCCAACCGCTTCATCGGTTCAGCGA
>RFIQ01000555.1 GCA_003695565.1 Planctomycetota bacterium
ATTGGGTTGAGGTGCATGGGATCGGCGACCGCCACCCTGCCGGAAGCTGGATCATATCCGTGCAGGACAACGAAATGCCCGACTGGATCTCCTCCCACATCGTCGGGCACCCCCTGCAATTCCCCTCCCTCCCCTCGCGCCACGCGCTCGCGCGGTTCCTGATAAAGATACGTCGCGCTCAGCCCGCAGAGAAGGGGCAATCCTCGTGACAGCGATCGGACGATCAAAGTCTCGTCCAGATCCTGCATCTGCAACCGCCCGCCCAGTCGCAAGAACTGCTGATAGAATTCCGTAGCAACCTGCAACCGTTGGTCGTCCGCCCTGGGCCGCCCGCGCTTGAGCTCATATTGGGCCTGGAGTTTCTCCAGCAAGAATTGGGGATCGCCAGAGTGACGATCGGTGAACCACGTGGGATCGAAGATCTGGAGATTGTAGGTCGTGATCGTGGCCTCGTACCCGCGCTGTAGGGCATGGCATGCCAATTGGACGGCCAAGGTACCACCGCCGGATAATTGCCCTATTTCCGCAATCAACCGAGGCAACTCGACTGGATCATCCCAATAGCCATAAACGGCCGCCAAGCAGGTCGGACCGCAACTCGTGTCATCGGGTTGCGGTTGAATCTCGAATCGCAATGAATGCTTCATGTGCTAAGCCGATCTCTAAACACCTCGCTCGGCACAGCCGATGTAGCCGGCCCCCTCGGACGTATCCGTTCAATCCAACAGTGGCAGCAGAATCAACGGCTATCCGGCCAACGTGCTGTTGCGGCACGGGAGGCTGAAAAACTTGACAGGCGTGGCTGGAAAGCTCAGGATGGAATCGCTCCCTTTGTTAAACCATCCTTTCGGTCGTAATGCAATGCACCTCTCCTGGACCGCCGTCGGCTTCCATGGTCGCACGCTGACAATAGCGCCTGCCGGCGAGATTCCTGTCAGCCGTCGCCCTTGGGCAGCTTGCCTGGTCTGGCTGGCCTGTGTTTGGAGCATGCTGCCATCGGCGCTCGCTCAATCTCCGGAAACCGCGGAGGGAATCGAGTTCTTCGAAGAGCGGATCCGCCCGGTGTTGATCGAGCGGTGTTACGAATGTCATAACAGTTCGACGCGGGCTGAGGCTGGTTTGGCGCTGGACCATCGCGCGGCCTTGCGCCGCGGTTCGGACAGCGGTCCAGTCCTCGCTCAACCTCCGGGCGCCAGTCTGTTGATCCGTGTGTTACGGCACGAAATCGACGGCTTGGAGATGCCCGCAGGAGGGCCCCAACTGGACGATTCCACCATTGATGACTTTGAGCGGTGGATCGCTTGGGGAGCCCCCGATCCGCGCGAAGCTCCCCCGCCGCCTGAGGAATTGGCGAAGCAGACCTCGTGGGAATCGATTCGCAAGCAGCGCCAGCAGTGGTGGAGTTTTCAACCCATCGCCGATCCCAGGCCACCTACTCCTGATTTGTCCTGGTCCGATCATCCTGTCGACCGGTTTGTGCTGCAGCGGATGCTCGAGCATCAGCTCTCCCCCAACCCCGAAGCGCCGCGACCGATCCTCATCCGCCGCCTGTACCTGGCCCTGCTGGGATTACCACCGGATCCCCGGGCGATCCAACAGTTCCTGGCCGATCCGGCCCCGGACGCCTACGAGCGGCTGGTGGATCGCCTGTTGGAATCCCAGCATTTCGGCGAGCGTTGGGCTCGCCATTGGATGGATTGGGTTCGGTATGCCGAATCGCATGGCAGCGAAGGCGATCCGCCGATCGAGGGGGCGTACCACTACCGCGATTACCTGATTCGGGCTTTGAACGCGGACGTACCCTTCGATCAACTGCTGCGTGAACACATCGCGGGAGATCTGTTGCCGCAGCCCCGCATCGATCGGGAGAGGGGAATCAATGAATCGATCATCGGGACGGCCCATTGGCGAATGGTATTTCATGGTTTTGCCCCCACCGACGCGTTGGACGAGCGGGTACGATTCAACGATGACGCACTGGGGACATTTTGCAAAGCATTTCTGGGACTGACCGTTAGCTGCGCTCGCTGCCACGACCACAAGTTCGACCCCATCAGCCAGGCGGATTACTATGCCCTGTACGGGATTCTGGATTCCACGCGTCCCGGCCGCCATTGCATCGACCTGCCGGAGCGGCTGGAGAAACATCGGGAGACCTTGGCGGCATTGCAAGGGGAGTTGCGGGGGGAGATCGCCCGATTGTGGCTGGAACATCTTTCGTCGAACTCTACGCAGGATTTGGCCTCCTTGCTCAGCGCCCTGGGCGTAGAGAATGGCATCGTCGATCTGGCCAGGTCACAGCCCGGCGCCGCCCTGGCTCGCTTGCGTCAGGCGGTGGAGCGCGCTCGCGCGCAGCAAGCCGCCTTCGATACCGCTCCTTCACCCGCGCGTTATGAATTGCAATCCCCGCAAGGGTTCCAGCAATGGTTCGCCTATGGCATCGGTCTGGACGACGCCCCCAGTACTGCGGGCCAGTTCACCATCGCCGACTCAGGAGACCGTCTACTGTTCGACATCTATCCAGGTTCCGTGTTGACCCACGCGATCAGCACGAAACACCCTGGGCGGTTGACCAGCCCCGACATTCTGTTGGACCAGAAGGTTGACCTGTGGTTGCTGGCGTGCGGAGGCGGGCGAGCCATGAGCCGGTACGTGGTGCAGAATTATCCGCGCAACGGCACCGTCTATCCCGTCACCGAATTCAATAAGACACCGCAAGACAACCGGTGGCGCTGGATCCGCTACCCGCTGGATTATTGGCAGGGCGATGCGATCCATATCGAGCTGACCACGGCCGGCGATGCGCCTCTGTTGGTGAAACCGGCCGAGCGATCGTGGTTCGCAGTCCGCCGGGCGGCGATAGTGCCCCAAGGAACGGCAGCACCGCCGTCGCCGGAATGGCCTGCCTGGGAGCGGATCGCATCGATCCCAGATACACCTCCCGAAACAGACCGGTTCGTCGAAGTGATCACCGAGGCTGTCCGCGCCTGGTCCCTCGACCGGATAACCGATGCGGACGCCCTCTTGCTCTCGGCTTGTCTGCGGGCGGGACTGTTACCTAACGCGGCCCCTGCCGATGGGCGTCTGCGGGAGCTGGTCGACACGTACCGCCGGCTGGAATCCGAGATTCCGGTTCCCACACGCGTCCCCGGGCTGGATGAGTGGCGTGGCCATGACCACCCGTTGTTTGAGCGAGGCGATCATCGCCGTCCCGGACCGCTGGTGCCGCGCCGGTTTCTGGAAGCCATCGACGCGCGGCCCTACCACACTCCCCTTAGCGGACGTTTGGAATTAGCCGACGACATGCTGCGGTCGGACAATCCGCTGACTGCCCGCGTGATCGTCAACCGGGTCTGGCACCATCTGTTCGGCCGTGGGCTGGTTCCTACCGTCGATAATCTCGGCCGGCTGGGCGAACCACCCAGCCACCCGCTGTTGCTGGATTATCTGGCCACCGAGTTGCGTACCCAGCATGGTTGGTCGCTCAAACGGCTGATTCGGTCGATCGTTCTCAGCCGTACCTGGCGGCAGGATTCGCAACCTTCGTCCGACGCGCTGCGCATCGACCCGGCTAACCGTTGGCTGTCCCATTTCTCGGTGGCCCGACTGGACGCCGAGTCCATTCGAGATGCATTGCTGGCGGTCTCGGGACGCCTCGATTCCGGTATGTTCGGGCCGTCGGTACCCGGATCGACTCCCCGGCGTTCGGTCTACGTCCGCGTCATCCGCAACAACTTGGACCCATTGCTGACCGCTTTCGATGCACCCGTCCCATTCAGCACAACCGGTCGTCGCGACCGGACCAACGTCCCAGCCCAAGCGCTGATCTTGATGAACAACCCGATGATTCGAGACATGGCAACCGAGTTGGCGGCTGGTACAGATCAAGCGGACGCCGAGCGGCGCGTGACCGAACTTTGGTGGCGGATCCTGGGGCGTGCGCCGGAACGGTGGGAATTGCAAGCATCACTGCAATTCATTGCATCAACACGCGAGGCCTATCGCCAGCGAGATTCGGCCGGCGACGCGGAGACCGCGGCCTGGATCGACATGGCTCACAGTTTGCTGAATACGAAAGAGTTCCTGTATGTACGGTAGTCCTTCTTCTCCGGCCATTGCACCGCGCGTCGGGGCATGCGGTTCGCGCCGTCAGTGGCTGCAGCGCTGCTCCAGCGGTTTTGGGCTCGTCGCCTTGTCGCATCTGCTGGCCCAGTCCGCAGATGCCCCGGTCAACGATGCCGCCGATGCCAGCAAGCATGCAGCGCGACGTTTCCCATCGAGAGCCAAGAGCGTCATCCTGTGCTACATGTCTGGAGGCCTGTCCCACGTCGATTCGTTCGATCCTAAACCCCTGCTCAATCAACGGCATGGCGAGGACATGCCGCTCAAGATCGAACGCACGCAGTTCAACCAGAACGGCAAAATTTTCGGCAGTCCGTTTCGGTTCGCGCGGCACGGCGAAAGCGGATTGGAAATCAGCTCCATTTTTCCCGAGATCGCCGGCTGCGCCGATGAGCTGGCCGTGGTGCGATCGATGACCACGCACGTCAACGAACATGCCCAGGGCAATTTCGTCATGCATACGGGGTTCCCGTTTTTGGGCCATCCCAGCGCGGGTGCGTGGATCAGCTACGGTTTGGGGTCGGTCAATGAAAACCTGCCGACGTACGTGGTTTTACAAAGCGGAGGAGCCGTAGCACCCCATGGCGGCGTGGGGTTGTTCAGCAACGGGTTCCTGCCGGGAGAGCACCAGGCATCGATTCTCAAGGCCGATGCCGAGCCTCCGATCGCCAATTTGCACCCTGCACAGGACTTGGATGCCCAGGCTCGGCGGTTGGAGTTTGTCCGCAACTTGGACACGACGTTTGCGGCCACGACCGGAGACGACCCGGGAATTGAGGCCGCCATCAAGAATTACGAGACGGCTTTTCGCATGCAGTCGGCGATCCCCGAGTTGGTCGACCTGCGGGGGGAAACGGAAGCCACTCGACGCCTGTACGGTCTGGATGATCCAGTCCCTCAGAAGGCTGCCTATGCACGTCAAGCCTTGCTGGCTCGCAGGCTGGTCGAACAAGGCGTGCGGTTCGTCGAATTGTCCTGTCTAACGCACGGGATCGGCGCGGGAGGAGCGGCCAACCCGTGGGACCAGCACGGGGACCTGGAAAAAGGCCATCGTGCCATGGCGCATCAAGTGGATCAGCCCATCGCCGGATTGTTGCGCGATTTGCGCAATCGCGGTCTGTTGGAAGAAACACTGGTCATTTTCACGGGCGAATTCGGGCGGACGCCATTTTCCCAAGGGTCCAATGGCCGCGATCACAACCCCATGGGATTCAGTCTGTGGTTGGCCGGCGGCGGCATCCGAGGTGGTACGGTCTACGGTGCCACCGATGATTTTGGTTACCGAGCCATCGAAAATCCGACGACGATATACGACCTGTGGGCCACAGTGCTGCATCAACTGGGCATCGACCACGAAGCGCTCACTTTCCGCTCTGGCGGCCGCGATTTTCGGCTGACCGACGTGTACGGTCACGTCCTGCCTATCCTGGCGTAGCGGACGACCAGATGATCGATTACGCCGGAGAATCCAGATCGCTGTCGAGCGGTTCGACGGCGACCGTAGGGTTGCCGAACAGACTTCCCCCGCCCAGGTCCGTCAGCTCCTGGCTGGTCAATTCATTCAGGCTACGTCCGTCGGGAGCCAGTTTGGCCCACCACTGCCCCAAGGCAACGACCACACCGGGGCGGGCTCGATCGCTGACTTCGACTTTGCGCACAATTGCGCCATATCGGCTGCGGATTCGGGCTCGGTCGCCATGGCGCACCGACGACCGGGCTGCGTCCTGGGGATGGACCAGCACCACCGGCTCTCCACCCGCTGCACGGATGATCGAGGGAACATTACCCATCGTGGTGTTCAAAATGAAAGGACCAGGCGGGGAAATCAAGCGAAGCGGAAAGGCGTCGGTGGGTTGTTCCCGAAAATCGATCTGCTGCGGGGAGGGGGCGAATCGAATCTTTCCGTCCGGGAAATTACTCCCCTGGGCATAGGGCAGGAAGGGTTCAGGGAGGTTCAGCCGCACGCTGCGCTCGCGCCGCAACCGTTGCCAGGTGATGCCAGACAGGAAGGGATGCCTGCTATCCAACAAATCTTCCACCAGCTCTTCGGTACTCATCTGAAACACCGGATCCGACAACCCCATTCGCGCGGCCAATTCGCGGAAAACCCAACTATTGGGTCGGCAATCGCCCGGCGGCGGCAAGATCGGCTCGGCCCACTGCAAGTGGTAATGCCCATAGGATGCATAGACATCGGGATGCTCAACAAAGGTAGTGGCGGGCAGAACGATATCGGCGTAATCGGCTGTATCGGTTTGAAAATGCTCCAACACGACCGTGAACAAATCATCACGCAATAATCCGCGCCGGACGGACGCGGAGTCTGGAGCGACGACTGCCGGATTCGAATTGAACACGAACAGACTGGAGATTGGCTGGTCGGTATCCTCCAGGGCACGGCCCAGTTGATTCTGGTTAACGACCCGCCGATGAGGCTTGCGCAGGTGCAAGCCGCTGTAGCGCGCGGTATTGAGTCGGAACGCGCCACTGGTTGAGATACCGCCACCGCCACCCCGGTGTTGCCAGGCGCCGATCAAAGCGGGCAGCAGGGCGATGGCGGCTGTAGCGTTTCCGCCTCCTTCGTTTCGCGTCATGCCGTAACCGATCTTGATGTAGGTCTGAGGGCACGCCACCATCCGCCGCGCCAACTGGCGGATGGCATCGGCGGGGATACCGCAAAACTCCGCAGCGCGCGGCACAGGCCATTGCTGGCAGGCCTCAGCATAGTCTGCCAAACCCACCGCATGTGCCGCCAGGTACGACGCATCCTGCCCGCCAAGCCGCAGGATCTCGCCCCCCAATGCCAACGCCAGAGCGGCGTCGGTACCCACCTGGACTTGCCAGAACTCGTCGGCGACCCGGCTGGTTTCGTTGCGATAGGGATCGATGTGCAGCACGTGCGCGCCGGCGGCCTGCGCGCGCTTGACCAGCGGGATCAGGTGGCTGGAAGAACGCACCGCGTTGATCCCCCACAGAACGATCAAGCGCGCGTGGGGAACCTCTTCCGGAGGAGTCGACATCTTATGTGGACCGTAAACCGATTCCCATCCTGCACCTCCGGAAGCCGCGCAAATCGTTTGGTCCAACTCCGCCGCTCCCAGCCCGCGAAAGAAGGCCAGCGGGTAATCGCGTTCGATCAAGCCCATCGTGCCGGCATAGCAATAGGGCAACACGCTTTGTTCACCGAACCGGTCGATGTTGCGCGCCAATTGGTCGACGATGCAGTTCAGCGCGGTATCCCAGTCGATCGTCTCGAAACGCCCTGCACCCTTTGGACCAATGCGGCGCAAGGGATACAACAATCGGTCGCGATGGTGCTGGCGTTCCGGATACCGCGCCAGCTTGACGCAGGCAAACCCCTGGGTGATCGGATGATCGGGCGTCCCGGCAACGCGCACCATCCGCGCACCATCGACCGTGATCCGCAGACTGCAAGTATCGGGGCAATCCAATGGACAAACGCTGGGGAGCGTACGGGTCGAATTCATCCGGGCACCTTTTCCACGGAGTGATGCTGGCCTGGCCCCGGCCGCCAAGTGGCTTGCCAACGTCGACGGGGCCCTACGGCAAAGTGTGATCGAAAAACCGTTTCTGCCAATGCCCGCGGGGCGGACGTTCCACCAGACAGGACCATCAGGGCGGCGGCCTTATTGCCAACTTCAATCTGTCCGGTGGCGATCCCCGCCCAGGCGGTTGACCAATCCCCGGTCAATCCGTTGCAAGTACTCAGTAAAAGCTTCCTCTAGGTCGCGCAGGCGGTCGTCTCCCTCGCGTTGGTGCAACGTCAAGAACAAGCGCAGGGAATCGATCAGCATTTCGGAGGGAGAAAGCAACCGATTCAAGTCGGCAGCCAACCTCTCGGCCGATTGCGGATCGAACTGGCGCGTCTCGGCGATGAGCAACATCAGCCATAGGTGGGGCTCGGATTCGAGCTGCCGAAGATGCCCCAACCGATCGGATAGCCCATGCAGGTTCAGTCGCTGCAACCCGCGTGCGATCCACTGTCGAGCCGGATCCTGGCTGGCGGGGTACAACTCACACAACACTTCGGCCGCCGCGAGGGAGTCCTCTCGCACCAGCGCTTCCACGGCTGAACTGATCAATCCCTCGTCCTCGGAGTCCAACAGCCCGCCGATGGTCTCGGCCATCCCTGGCTGGGGAAAACGGATCAGCGTCCGCAGGGTCATCAGGAAGCTCATCTCATGGTGCGGCGACGCGCCACTGCCTTGTTCCAGGACGGACTGCAAGTCGATGTAATCGGGGAAACGCAACCGGATCGTCTCCAGAGCGGCCGAGGCACGGCGAAATGCTTCGGAGGAATCGCGATGCCGCGTCAAATGATCGATCGAATCATCCAGGATGCGGGCCAGTTGATCGGCCGAGTAATCCAAGAATTCGATCCGCATCCGCAGGGTATCCAGGTCGACGCGAAAGAAGATCTTGCTGCGGCCTTTGATCGACTCGATACGACTTAGGAAGGGTTGCAGTTGTTCGGCCGGCAACATCACGAGTTGCTCGAGTAGTTTCCCGGCAGCTCGCGATTGGGGGCTGGTCAGCGCCTGTCCTTCGGCCATGCGGCCGGCCCGCCAGCAGCAATCCTCGATCTTGTCATTGGGGATCGGGAGGTAACTGAGCATGGGCAATTCGGTAAACGCCGCATCGACGCCCCACCGCTTCCATCCTTCCACGATCGCCGCATAGATCTCCGGTGCGTCGGTATAACTCTCGCTGAGCAAATGCAGTGCCGCCATGCGGACATGGGCTTGGCCATGCCCCAACAGGTCGATCAACGCGCGTCTGGAATCGGTGCGAATCATGCTTGCCCGCGGGAAACGTGAATCGAATATACTGGAGTCCCTATCCTCCATCTTAGGCCAAGCCGAGGGGTAAGGCCTAGTCGCGGTCAGGCGCAGGGGGCGGAAAAAAATTGCCGCCTTGCCACGTAGACCGAGTGGTCGGCCCGCCCACCAGGCTCCGCAGCGGACCGCCGGAGCCGCGCGATCGTCCCATACCTGCAATCATTCCCACCTCGAGCCTCCCAATTGGAGATTTCCCCCATGACCACGCCTCGCACTTCACCTGCCTCTACCCCTGCCCGTCCGGCGCTGGACTATCGAGCCTTCTGCGGCTGGTCGTTTCGCTGGCGGGGCAACCTACCGCGCCGAGTAACGGCTCCTCGATGTATCCTGGCGGCCCTGTTGGCGGTGGTGTTGAGCCCCCTGGTCCTTGGCCAGGATGCGCGGCAGCAGGAAAACCCGATTCGAATTGGGATCATCGGTTTGGACACTTCTCATGCACCGGCATTTACCAAGCTCATCAACGAAGCGCGAGGCTCCGGGCCCCTGGCCAACATGCGAGTCGTGGCAGCGTTTCCGGGCGGCAGCCCAGATCTGCCCTCCAGTCGCGATCGCGTAGCGGGCTACACGGAACAATTGCGGGGCATGGGTGTGCGTATCGTCGACTCCATTGCCGCATTGCTGGAAGAAGTCGACGCGGTGCTGTTGGAGAGCGTCGATGGACGGCGGCACCTGGAGCAGGCCATCCCCGTGTTCCGTTCGGGAAAGCCGGTGTTCATCGACAAACCATTGGCCGCCGACCTGACCGAAGCCGTGGCCATCGACATGCTGGGCCGCAAGTACAACGCCCGATGGTTCAGCAGTTCTTCCCTGCGATTCAGCCCATCCATCTACCGCTTCCGCATTGACGATCAACTGCACCAGAAAGTACGCGGAGCGATTGCCTGGTCCCCCTGTTCGCTGGACCCCACGCACGTCGACTTGACCTGGTATGGGATCCACGGCGTGGAAACTTTGTATACGGCTATGGGAACCGGATGCACGCATGTCGCGCGGGTCGCAACGGAGGGAGCCGAAGTGGTCACCGGAGTCTGGGACGATGGACGTTTGGGGACCTTCCGAGGCATCCGGGACGGGCAACGCGGGTATGGACTGGTCGTGTTCGGATCGGATGCCATCCACGTCGGCGGCAAGTACGAGGGCTACGCACCTTTGGTGGAACAAATCGCCCTCTTCTTCCAGGGCGGTGCTCCACCGGTCGATCACGCGGAAACCATCGAGATGTTCGCCTTCATGCAAGCGGCGCAGGAATCCAAGCTGCGGGACGGGGCGCTGGTAGCGCTGCAAACCGTGTTGGATGAAGCCACGGTCGCCGCCCAGGCCCTGGTGGCGCGCATCGATCCATAGACCTGCCCAACGCGGGTTTCCATTCATCTCCAGCGGAGGACCCATGTCAACGCAGGTTTCCACCTCGATACCCTACCCAGCCTCCCTGCCGTGCACGGTCTTGTTGGTCGAACTCCTGCTGACCAGCTCCGCAACCGCCCAACTTCCCAAGGTGGCTCCCGAGCGATTGGGAGTCGATCGCCTGGTCCTGCAGTCCGGCCAGCGTCTGTACGGATTCGCCCTCCCCAGCGAATCCGACGGCCGGCTGCGTTTCGCCGTAGAGCGATCGTGGATGCAGACCACCTACCCCGATCGGTACCGGGACCTCGAACGGGAAGAACGTCGGCAGGCGCGAGAGGCCATCGAGCTGCTGCGTCATCGGGTCCAGCAGTGGTTGCAACAGCGGCGAGGGGAAGAATTGCTGCGATTGCATATCGAAGCCTTGGCGGCGGACCTGGACCACCCTCTCGGCGAAGATCGGCCATCCCAGTTCGTGGTCTTGGAGTTCGATACCGATCAGGTGCGGCAGTTGAAAACGGCACCGCCTCGCGCGCGGCACATCGCCGGCCTGGCATTTCAGCACGAGTTGGACGGCGCCACGATCACGCCTACCAATCTGTTGGAGAAACGGCTGATTGCCATGGGGGTCGATCCGTCCCGCGAGGAGGTTGACCTAAGCGACCGTGTCCCCCAAGTGCGCCGGGAATCCGATCGACAGTGGGCCGCCCGTAAGGCTCTGATCGAGTTCGAGGTGTGGAAACCGATCGAGTTTCAAGGAAGCGAGGGACGTTTTTTCCGTGTCGATGATTCCGCTCCGGATCTGGCACGCCTGCTGCCCGATATGCTAGGCGGAGGAATGAGCGACTCCCTGATGCAATTGGGGGCTGAATTGGGATTACCCGAGTTCGCTGCCGCGGCTCGCCAGCGGTCCGATCCGCCAGACTGGTGGCGGGAACTGGCACAGCGAGCCGAGCAGGAGCAAGCCACCGGTTTTCTGGTCTCCCGGTTGCAGCAGCGTTTGCTCTCGGGAGACGTAACGGTCGATACCCACTTCTTTGCGCGCGAAGATTCCGGATCGTGGTTTCCGGTGGTGCGGTTCACAGCGACGGCCAACGCCCGTTCGCAGCCCGCCGAACGCATTGAACGCATCAAGGAAGATCCTCAAGTCGCCCGGCTACTGCAGAAGCTGGCATCGCTGGGAATCGATTTATCCCAGCGTATCGACGCTGCGCTGCGGCACGGCGCAGCCACCGAACAGGCGCTCAGCGACGCCAAGAGCCAGTTCCACCGGTTCGCGAGTCGTCACAGCCGATCCTTGCTCGCGCCCCCCGTTCCCTTGCCCTCCAACGGCGATGCGCAGTGAATCTCGCAGCCGATGAGTGTTCCCGCGGTTTGCACGATTTGTTCGAGGGCCTTGAGCGGGGCAACTGACGGCGCGATGGGCGGTCCAGAGACGTTGAACCAGGGGCCGTCTACGGAGGATCAATGCGGGCGTGCAACCATGCCACATGGTCGCCCAATTGTTCGTAGTCCCATTGATCGACGACTATAACAATTAATTGCACCCCACTAAGATCGACATCGACGAGGTGGGTTGCAGGCTGGGTGCGTCGCAACTGAACAGCATCTGCCTGCCTTAGTCGCCCCTGCTGCGCGACCAGCACCTGCACGACGACACTGCCCAGTTGCTGATCTGCAGACTGGGGTGGCGCCATCAACACCTCCCCGCGCAGACGCGCCGGTCGGCCATCGTGCCGATAGGCCACTCGGCTGGCAGCATGCATTGCCAGCCCGGTCGGTACGATGCCGCGATCGGGCGCTACCAAGGGACGGCCATACACGTCCAAATCCCTTCCCAGATCCCATCGTGGAGAACGTTCGCTCAAGAATTTGTAATCGGCCGGCGAAAGATCGCTCAGCCAGACCACTTGGGGCGGGTAACCGAACACCCCGCGAACCTGCCGGGCGAGCTGGGCAGCGTTGACCCAGCTGGGCAATTCCATGCCGCAATCGAGTACCACCTGCACGTTGCGACCGGAACCTCCTTGCAGTGTCTTGCAGTGCAACAAACTGCCGTCGGACAAGGCCAAGGAAAAACCATGGCGTTTCCTCGGTACTGGGCCCAGCAGTTTCGGTGCGTAGACGATCGCTTCGACTTCGGTCAGCAACAACTCCGCGGACTGCCCTTGGGATTCCAGAGCGAACATACGCAGCGCGCTTTCCTGGGCGGGCCACCGTACTATCCCCCGCAGCGTTTCCCCTTTGGTAGTCCACACGGCATCGGTATCCCCTGTGGCACGCGCCAAATCTTTCCAACGCGCCAACCAGTTTTGCAGCGAGTAAGGGGGTTTGAAAACAATGCCTCTTACCAGACCAACTGGTATGGTGGGGCAGTCGAACCAGTCGGAAGCTACCTGAACGTCGCCGCCGGATGTAATGGTCAGTTCGCCGCAAACCCACGAGCCGTCGATTAGCCACACTGCAGCTTGCCGTTGCAGACCAGTCCAACCTCCCCACCCCACCAGCGCATCCAACGGAATCCGCCGCTCGGTCTGGCCTGATGGGTCGCGCTGGGTGTCCTGCGAACTCGTGCGAAAAACCGCCGCCCCCTCCTCCAACCCGACGATCCGCGCCGACTCGATAAACCCCTGCTGCCAGTGGACAACATGCTCCGCAGCGCCAATTCCTTGCGCCAGACCAGGTTCAAGGCAGCCGGGGACCAGCCAGACGAGGAGCCACAGGAGCACGGTCAACAATAAACTGATTCCGTCTCTCCGAGCCAAACCGCTCGGCACACCGCGTCGCAATGCGCGGCGGACAAACGGGAAACGTCTGGGTAGGTGCATCCGCAAAACTGTCTGGTTGAAAGGGTACGTCGGTAGATCCGGTAAATGACCGAGCCGTCTGGCGCAGGTCTGCACGCGCGTGGATTTTAGAACCTGCGGCGTTGCGGAGGCTGTGACGGCTGTAAGGCGCGCTCCAGGGGAGATGATCCACCCTGCGGCTCGTCCCATTGCCGTGGATCCATCTTCAACACCGCCCCGGGGTTCTTGGCGGCTACCGCTCGCTCGTACACGTCGACACGGACAGTCTCGGGCACCGAATCATCGATGAGCAGACTAAACCGACCGACGCTCTTGGGGACATAATTGACGTCCTCGATGCGATTGGGGCTCTTGCCGGTGGCATCGATCGCCACCGATTGCAAGAACTTTTCGTAGACCGAAAGATCCAGGACCAGCGCCGAGGGAATTTGCATTTCCAAACGCTGACGCTGCCAGGTACCGAACGCCGTACGCAGCTCCACTTCCTCGACCAGCGTTGCTCCCGGGTCGCGTTGCACTACCCGCTGAATCGAATCTCCCGGAGCGATCGCCACGGTGTCGATATGACTGGGCTGGCGGCTGTCGCTGATCAGAACCCACAGCTCGTTCTGGTTTCCATTGAACAACTCCAGCGTGACTGGAGGAGCAGGCGGATTGGGAATCAGACGAGTGGAGACGATGCGCAGGGGGGCCGGGATCCCGATGGGCGCAGGAACAAACGTCGGAAGCCACATCACCGGCCCGGCCACAGACCAGGGCACGGCAGCCGGCCGTCCGCTGCTGACTCCCAGCAGGAATTCGGGCCGCCCCACGTTTTGCAGCGCCCATCCGCTGGCCCCGGCAGGCACAATTCGCCAATACAACGTTGGCTCGGCGCCGATCGACTGCAACCGCAACACACCGCTTTCATCAAGTCCCAACGCCCGGACCTGCTGGTTGCTCCATGACTCCAACCGCACCAGGTTCGGTGCCCAGGCTCGAACGAACCAACGCGTGTTGGGCAGGGTCGGGCTGCTCGCCCACACCAGGCGGTCGCCCACGCTGGCCAGCCACTGCGTGCGTCTTCCCTGCCGCATTCCCAAACGCATCCATTTCCCCTCGCCCGGGGCCGGTGGCGGCCCTTCCCACCATGATTCGGCTCCGCCGACCGGCGGTATCTGTTGGGCCCACGCGTCCCCCGGCCCGATGGCGGGACCAGCGACAACCGATGCCACCAGCAATACAAAACCTTGCATGGGGGCCCCCATGCTTCTAAGACCGTGGGACGGCAAGTCCACAGGCGATACCCGTCGAGGCGGCAACGTGTTCACGATTGGGCTCCTGACAAAAACGAGGCAAGTGGACGGTCAGCAAGCGTTCATCCGGGATCATCGCTGAAAAATGGGCAGCACCGAGCGTGGCATGTTGAGAATCAAACAGGCCATGGCTGTCCCATACTCCAGACTGTTGTAATCGAACCAGCCACCCTGCGCGTTGTGCAACCCCAACAAGGCACGTTTCAACATCGTGTACCACGCTTCCCATTCCCGACCACCGCGATGCCAAAACGCTTGGGACGAATAGTAATGGGCGTAGTAGAAGAAACTATTGCGTTCGTACGACATATTCGACCTGGCGTTGGCTTGCAGGTACGCGGCGGCCGAGTCGATCTCGCTGCCGCGATAGATGCCGGCGCTATACAAGGCGACCATGGCAGCGGCCGTCAGAGGAAAACGACTTTCGCCCCCGGTGATGCGGTACATATACCCGCCATCGGCATTCTGGCTGCGGCGGACATAATCCACGGCTCGATCGATCGTTTCTTTGGGAACAGCAATCCCGGCATTGCGCGCAGCGCGCAGGGCCATCATCTGGCAAACGGTCACACTCAAATCGGCATCTTCGGGAGCCGGATTGTATCGCCAGCCCCCTTGCGCATTCTGCGTCCGCACGATCAACTCGACGGCAGCGGCCAGCTTATCGCGGATATCCAGGGCGGGATTGGTGCCGTGCACTTCAGCCAGGAACAAGGTTCCAAAC
Source organism: Planctomycetota bacterium (assembly GCA_003695565.1). Lineage (GTDB taxonomy): Bacteria > Planctomycetota > Planctomycetia > Pirellulales > Pirellulaceae > Aureliella. The sequence continues at coordinate 15,149 of RFIQ01000555.1, forward strand.
CCGTGATCGTACATCGGCCCATGGCTGGTTTCCCCGCGGGCTGAGATGAAGCCACTGTCCTGCGTATTGCGCAAAACGTAACGCGTTGCTCGCATCAAAGCGTCGCCGGCTTCGCCCATGCCTGGCCGCACGCCACGGCTGAGCCAGGCCAGGCCGCCCAGCGAAACGACTCCCACCCACTGGCCCTGTTGCGGGCTGATGAACGAACCGTCTTCATTCTGCCGCCGCACCAACAGGGACAAACCGCGACGGATCACGGTGTCGACGCGGGCATCGTACAAGGCATCTACATCCAGTCGCGGTTCAAACAACTCGCCGCGAACCGACGATGCTCCCACGGAGGTGGCCCAGGCCCACCCCAAGCTCATTTGCAATGCACTGCGCCGGCTAACCAGTACTGCGCCCCTCAGACCGTTCATCGGCTGCTTTCCCCTTGTGGCGGGCGAATTTTCAACAGCGCTTGGAAATACGCTTCGATCTGACGCCGGTAGGTCGGATGGAATTGCTCGACCATTCTCGACTGCATCTGCTTGCGGAGCTGCTCTGGCAACTGCCCCCAAACACCTTCTTGCAACGCGAGGGGGTTGCCCAGATCGATCCTAACCGGCGCGGCAGGCCCTTGTTCGCCGGGTCCCGCCGATGGCTGCTGGCCCACCTGCCGCGTTTGCTCTTCGGCGGATGACTGCCCACCCTGCGCACGCTGCTGATCCGGCGACTCCTCCCCTGCCTCCGCATCGGATTGACGGGGCGATGTAGACTGCTGCTGGCGTTGTTCCTGCGAGGTTTGCTGACTCCTCTGCTGTGGCGATTGCGGTGCGTCTGAATCCTGCTGCTCTTCTTGCTGCCGCTGAGATTTTTTGCGCCGCGACTGCTCCAATTGCTCGATCAGCTCGTCCAAGCGAGTCACAATATCACGTTGCAACTGCTGGGTGGATGGATCGGCTTTTCCGCGTTGCAACCATCCGGCCGCGATCAACATGCTCTGCTTCACCGAGATCAACGGATTCTCAGCAGACTCCCCTAGATCCTCCCCATCCAGACCGACGTCGGCCGGACGGAGGGTGGGCTCCCCCGCCCCTCCACTGCTCGCCGCATCGTTTGAATCGGATTGCTGCGCAGGTTCCGCCAGCAAATCGAGCAAATCGTCCAGCAGGGCCGAGTTGGGCAGCTCCGCGCCTGCGGGAGGGTCGGCTTGCTGCGGCGCAGCGGCTTTTTGAGCCCTGCAGACCGTGGCAGCGCCCCATCCCCAGACGGCCCAGAGAACCATAACCAACTGTGGCACCAACCGATGATTCATATCAATTCGCATAGCAATCCTCGTTCGCGCTCTTACGGTTTCAGCGGCGATCCATCGTGGCTGCGCCCCGCAGACCATTGGACATGCTCCGGTGCATGCGTATGTCCTTAGTGCTCAGACGCCGTCGGCCGGACCAGCGGACGACAACTCCTCGAGCGAAATCCGCATCTATTGACCAATCAACGATTGGCGTCTGACGTGGCCTCAATTTGTTGCACCAGAACCTCGACCTGCTTACCCAATGCCTCCTGCTCGGCAGCCAGCACTGCCAGGATCCGCGCCCGGTCGGCTTGCTGGCCATCTCCCGCGGCGATCGTACGCGTGCGCGCGTTCAAATCAGCTTGCAGGGCACGCAGCAATTTCAAACTGGCGATGGGAGAAACCAGGGGTGGATCTTTGGGCATTTGATTCGCTCCCTCGGAATCCGGACGGTCTGAACCCTCATCCTCGGACTGTTCGTCCTCCGCCGCCTGCTGCTGAATCGCTTGGGCCGCCAACTCTAGTTTACGCAAGGCGGCATGGGCGTAGGCCATGGCCTCCGGGTCGACTCGGAATCGTTGGGCGGACAACACCGCCAGCCCCATGGCTTCGGTGGCTTGCTGGACGGCAAATCCGAATGCAGGGGCATCTTGGACTGCGGAAGCGATTCGTTCCGCCTCGTGCCGAACAGCCTGCTGCTCGGCAGCCGCGCGCCGCACCTGTGCCTGCCAATCGGCGTCACGACGACTCTCGGCCTGGCGCTGGCCGAGCTGCTTCAGCGCATCGGCGATCGGTCGCTGGCGGTCTACCAATTGGGCCAGTTCGCGTACCAACTGAAACGCTCGTTCGGTCTGGGCGGCCTGCTCTGCCTGCCGCGCGCGTTGCCGTACATTCTCGGCAGCTTGTTGCAATCGTTCCGCGGCGGCTTGCGCCGCGTCCGCAGCCCTTTCGCTTTCCGCCTGGCCGAGCGCATCGAGTGCCTTTTCTTGTGCGTCGACGGCTTGGCGGACGGGATCGGCAGACTGCCGATCGCCTGATGCATCGAGTTGGTCCGCCTGCTGCGCTGCCCGTGATTGCAGATCGCGTTGCTGCTGTTGGGATTGCTCGGTTTGCTGTCCGGCGCGAATCGAGTCGGCCAGTTGTTGTTGTTGCTGCGCCAATTGCCCCAATTCCTGCTCGATCTCGCCCAGGGATCGCGCCCGGTTGGCCAACTGCGTCTGTTGGCTGTCCAACCCTAACTCGGCCAAGGCCGCATCGATGGCCTCCGAGGCATCCGACTGCTCAGCCAGCGAGCGCGCCAGATCCCCCCCCAGCAACTGATCGGCACTGGTCCGCATCGAGCTACTGGCCTGCCGATCGGCCAGCGTCCTGGCGGCGGCGTTCAGCCATTGGCGCTGCGTCTCCAGCGCGTCCGAATCCAGCGGTGCGACATCGGCCATGCGATCCGCCAGGGCGTCTGTTTGCCGAGCCAGTGTCTGCTGGTCGGCCGCCAAATCTCCGCTGCGACGTTTCAACTCTTCACGCGACAAGCCTTCGATGGCCTCCAATTGCAACCGCCGCGTGTCCTCTTCGATCCTCTGCTGCAACTGGCCAATCTGCAGCAACTCGCGTTGCATCTGTTGCATGGCCCCCGCGACCGACAGATCCCTGAACAAACCCTGCAAGCGATCCACCAGGGCGGATTGAGATTCCATCGCTTGGGCCAGGTCGCGCTGGGTCGCATCGGCCGGGGACGCACCCGTATCCCGGTCTTTACGGGCTGTCCGCATGGCCTGGAACACATCCAGTTTGGCTTGGACCAGTTCCCCATCCATCACCCCTGCTACTTCCCGGGCGAGCCGTTCCAACGCTCGGTCCAGCTCCGAATCCTCCAACCCGTTCTGTTGCAACAGAGTTCGCAGGTCGTCGATCTGCCGCAAGACGCCGCGATCGGGGTCACCCAGCTTCTGTCCCACTGAGTTTTGAATTTGAGTGGCACTGGCCAGCGCATCGGCCGTGGCGGCATCCACGGCCTGTTGCTGCTCCACCATCACCGCTGCCCGCTGGACGATTTGGGCATTGCGACGCTGCAATTCCAAAGCTTGCTCGACCGCGTCCACCAATTCCCGTTGCCGCTCTTCGGCCGCATGCAGCACCTCCTCAGGGGCACGGATTTCGACGCGATACACGTCGCTGCGACCGACTTGTCCAGCCACGTCGCGAGCTTCCAGCCAGAATTCGAGGCTCCTCCCGACGGCTACTGGCAGGCTGTCCGCAGGCGTCCAGAGCAGATCGACGGCGCGTTCTAAAGGCGGTTCCGCCCCAGGCTCCGCCTCCCACAGACGGATGCTCTCGGCCACACCCCCCTCATCGTCGGCGCCACCCGTGGAGCCCTCATCGACTAGACTCGGAGCGCGCAGGCTGCGGGCGTGAAGATCGATCTGTTGCAGCCCCAAGTCGTCCGTGGCATCACCGCGGATTTGAAACCTAACCTCCTCGGTCACCGCGCTCACCGGCGGGTGGCGCATCGCGACCTCCGGCGGCAGGTCATCCACTACCTCGATCGACCACACCTCCGGTTGTTTGACGACTAGCCCGTTGCCCAAACGTACGGCCAACCTCCACGTCACCGAGTGCGTGGCCCGCCACGGCCCGTCCGGTGCTTCCAAGTGAAACGTCCTTCGATCACCATCCAGCACGATTTGCCACTCCGGCAATGACGACAGCCCTTCGGTGCGAGAAAACTCCACGGTGACCGCTTCCACCGGCTCGCTGAAGGTGCCGCAAAAATCAACCATACTGCCGAGCAGCACTCGGATACCTCGGCCAATGATTTCCCGCGATGATTGGGCCGCGTAATCGGGTGGCGTGACTACGAAACGGTAATCTGTTAACTCGGGCGGCTGGACAACCTCGACGGTATGCCACGGCATCCGATCGTCGTCACCCCCCACCCCGCGAACCTGGATCGACTGCGTCAGGGGAGGCAGATTGGCCACCGCCACCTCACCAATCAACGTGGCGGGTACGAACTCCAGTTCATCGCTGCCCGCCGGTCGAAATTCGATGCGCACATCGTCCGGGAGAGGTGGATTGCGATCGATGATTTCCAATTGTAGTTCCGTACCCAACGCCGCCGCGGTGGGAGGGCGATGCAATTCGAGCTGATCGGCGCGGGGCCAGTGAACGGGCGCCCATGGCACGACCAGTCGCCGTACACCGAGCCATGTTTGCTGGGGAAAAAAGGCTGCCAACAAGCCCAGGGATACCGCCGCCGCCCCACAGACCATCAAGGCTCGACGCAACCGATGCAAATCGATGCAATCCGACCACCGCGCCTGTGCCGCCTGCTTGCCCAGCTCCGCCAACGCCTCCCCGCGAAACTCGAGGCTTCCAAACCGGGGATCATCCGGCGGTATTACGGACAACTCCACGAACGTCGATAACCGCTGGCCCCATTCCGGGCGCCGCCGCTCGATCCATCGCGCCACATCCAAGGCCGATGGCCGAAAACGCCAGGCGGGTCTCAGATACCGGACGGCGAACCCGATCGCCACGCCCAGGACCACCATCAATGACAAGACGCGCAACCCCACCTCCTCGCGGCGAATCGTCATGTCAAGCAAGACCACCAGCGCGATCGTGCCCAGCAGCCAGGCCAGCCATAGCAACAGTGCCTGCCAACGCAACGTACGACGGGCGTCGTCCGCCAATCGTGCCAATTCGTCCAGCACCTCGCCGTGAGGATGTGTTATTTGTGAGGACACGCAACTGCTAACCAGTAGGAGACTCGACAATTCAATGTGATTCGAAGCAGACCGGGACGATGCATAGTTTCCCGGCTGGTGCCCGCTCGCGCGAGACGGCCCCGGCGCGAATGCCGCAGCGCCCTGACCTGCATCCGCCCATACCCGAATTGTATCCGGCACGGGTGGATGTTGTCATGCCGAAGCCAAGTAGACGGTGGGTTCCTTCCAGCCAAAATGGGTGAAAACTTAGGACTGGCGGATCCGGCGCCGCGCGGCCGACGTATGCCACGTATACGATTGCTTCACCCCACGCTCACTCGCCGCGCCATTGTAACGCATCGGCCATCGCGATCGCCTACGTGGTCGGCCGCGAAGCCCCCGCGGTTGCCGCTTTGGCTTGCTTCCGCAATATGCAATATGGTTGCGGCGGCAATTGCCTACACGCGTCGGCGCAAGAAAAACCGAGAATCTCATGAAAAAACAGCGGTTGCCGGATCGCCTGGGTGAGGGTAAACTTCGGAATCGTTTTGGTCGGCGCTGAGATGCCAAAGTAGTTCGTGGAGAAGAAGTTATGACGCTCGACAAGAGCTTGAAAGTAAGCGGTGGGGCAATCCGAGTCCGCAACGTGCTGACGCGTGTGGAGCGACTGAAGCGGTTGCAAGAACTCGATCGATGGCATGAAGGGGATCCGGTGCTGGGGCTACCCAAGACGCGGGTGATCAAGGTATCCCTGAAGAAAAAGAAAAAGGTGAAGAAGGAAGAGGCTGCCGAGGACAAGAAGGGCAAGAAAAAATAGCCGTCTCCTACGCTACCGGTGTCGCAAGAATCCTGGATTCATCGAGCCGCGTGAACCCTTCCCCGGGTTACGCGGCTTTTCATTGCGCCTCGCGGTAGCGTGGCTCGCTGCGAGAAGAAGCCCCTGGATGCTGACCGGGCATTGGTGATGGGATCCGTCCGACCACGCGTTCCGCAAGTGCTGGATCGAGGGTAGACTGAATGCGGCGCGGGTGGTTAGCCGCTGCGGTTGTGAGCCTGGGCAACAGGACTTGCCACCGTAATACAGGTGGGGCAAGATTGCGATCTAAGCTTGTTAATTCGACTTCAATGGAGCGGGAGCATGGCTACACGCAGAACAATGGTTGCGGCAGCGCTGGTTATTGGGCTTGCATTGATTGGTTCCGCAGAAACCTCGGCACAGGAGAATCCAGTGGTCATCATCAAGACGAGCCTGGGCGACATCAAAGCGGAATTGTTCGCCAAGGAGGCTCCTATTACGGTGGAGAATTTCTTGAAGTACGCCAAATCCGGTTTCTATGACGGCACGATTTTCCATCGTGTGATCGACGGGTTCATGATTCAAGGCGGCGGTTTCGATAAGAATATGCGGCAAAAGAAAACCAACGCCCCGATTAAGAACGAGGCGGGGAATAACTTACCGAACAAGAAATACACGCTGGCAATGGCCCGCACGTCGGTCCCCGATAGTGCCACCAGCCAGTTCTTTATCAACGTCGCAGACAACGACTTTCTGGACCGCAAGCATGCTGCCGATGGGGTCGGCTACGCTGTATTTGGGCGGGTCATCGAGGGCCAGGAAGTGGTAGACAAAATCGCCAAGGTCCGCACCGGCGTGGTGCAAGGAATGCGGGACGTTCCCATCGAGCCGGTGGTGATTGAAAAGGTCGAGGTGGTTGAGCCGAAGAAGGCGGAGTGATTGAAGGGCTGGCCTGTCGTCTATTCAGGCAGATTGAGGAAAACGCGCCAGGACAGTTGCCAGATCCAGACCACCGTCATAAATCGATCGCCCCACGATGACGGCGTGGGTATTTTGCTGCGCCAGACGATCCAGGTCGGCCATCGAACTGACGCCTCCCGAGGCTACGACGGGAATGTCGGTGGCCGCTTGCATCTGGGCAAGTTGCTCGAAATTGGGCCCGCTCAGCATTCCATCGCGGGCGATGTCCGTGTAAACGATAGCCGCCACGTTGCACGTCAGCTTAGCGATCTGCCGCGCAAAATCGACCGCTGGAGTACTCGAGGTTTGGAGCCAGCCATCGGTGGCGACCATGCCATCCCGGGCGTCGATCCCCAGCACCATGCGGCCGGGGAAACGGTCGGCCATCCGTGCGAACCATTGCGGGTCCTTGAGAGCTCGGGTACCCACGATAACGCGCGCCAATCCCAGCCCGAGCAGCCGCTCGATCGTCGATTCATCCCGCACGCCGCCGCCAGCCTGACACACCAGACCAGTCGTTTCTACGATCCTGCGGATGACATCATCATTGACCACGCTGCCATCGCGGGCACCGTCCAGGTCGACCAGATGCAAGCAGCGCGTCCCGGCGGCTTGCCACTGTTGGGCCACGGCCAGGGGGTCATCGGCAAAGACGGTCTGGCGGTGATAGTCCCCCTGTTGCAAGCGAACGCATTTTCCGCCCAACAAATCGATGGCGGGCCAGATCTGCATAACAATTCCTCTTTCAGACGGCGATAGTGTTGCATCAGCGGTGGCGATCGTACCAAGGCCCGGCGAGGATGCAAGTCCTCACGAATCCCGCCACCTGGGGTCAGCCCGTCACTGATGCCGCAGCGCTTCGATCGGATTCATTCGGGCCGCTTTACGGGCCGGGTACACCCCGAAAATGACGCCGGTCAACACGGAGATACCAAACGCCAACACGATGCTCCACCAGCGGGTGATCGTTGGGATGCTGGCGAAGTAGGTAACCGACCAGGGGATGGTTACTCCCACGATGATCCCGATCAATCCTCCTGTCGTGCTCAAGGCGACCGTCTCCACTAGGAACTGGCGAATGATATCACGGCGTTTGGCCCCGATGGCGCGGCGAATTCCGATCTCTCGCGTCCGCTCGGTGACTGTGGCCAGCATGATATTCATGATGCCGATGCCACCGACCAGCAAACTGATGCCTGCGATTGACCCGAGAACGATATTCCAGATCCGTTTCTCGTGCTCGGCTTGGTTCAACAATTCCAGTGGCACGACGACTTCATAATCGTTGGAGTCGGGATGCCGCGCGCGCAGGAGAGATCGAACCATTTCGGCGACCTGAGGCACCTCCTCCTCGGAGTGCACCGAGATGGCGATTTCGCTCAACTCATTGACCTCATAGGAGCGGCTGCCAGCGGAAACAATACGTTGCAACTCCCCGAAGCGACTGCGTCCTGATGAGATGGGAATGTAGACATCTTCGTTCAGGTTGTCGGCTCCGATTTGTCCCGGCGCCGCATTGCCAGAACCTTGGTCCGACAGGATGCCGACAACTCGGAATGCCCCTTCGCCGATCAGCAGGGGTTGCCCCAAAGGGTCTTCGAATCCGAACAGCCGCCGTGCGGCACCGGCACTCAGCACCACGACGTTGCTGAAATGTTTCAAGTCGTCTTCTTCCAAAAACCTTCCGCGGTCCACCCGTACGTTCTTCACCGACAGGAACTCGGGCGTAGTGCCCAGTACGCGTGCGTTCTGCATTACCCGACCGGTATGCTGAAGGGTCTTGCGAAACAGTGATATGGGAACGATGCGGCGCACGAGCAAATGCCCTTGGTCGGTGGGCGTTTTCAATCCTTGGAGCACGCGCAAGTCATCGTGTTTCAGACCGTAACGCAAGACCCGCGATTCGCTGCTGCTGCTCGATCCACTGGTGGATTGCCCAGATTCCTCGCCGGCTCGCGAACCGGGGCGAACACTGCGAACCATCACGTTGGTAGCGCCCAACTGACGGATCTGATCAACGGCTGCTTTCTTGGATCCCTCGCCCACCGAAAGCATGGCGATGACGGACGCGACTCCCAGGATGGTGCCCAGCACCGTCAGGAAGCTCCGCAATTTATGCAGCAGCAGATTTCGGATGGCCAAACGAATGGTTGCTAGCCACACTGTAGATTTCTCATTGCAAAGCCGATGAACTGGAAACCGTCGCCACCAGACCTTCCGGCGCGTCGGGGCCCTCCGGCGCCTGTTCGTCGGTCGACGATTCGTCCTGGGAATCCCCCAAGATGGCGCCGGGATTCAGCACTACCAGATCGCCCGTCCGGAGCCCGTTGGTGACGATCACGTGCTGGTCATTGCTGGCTCCCAATTCCACCGACCGTCGCTGGACGTTCGAGCCGGAGCGGACATAGACCCAATTCTCCCCTGCCCGTTGAACGATGGCTTGAATGGGCACGGTCAACACGTCGGGGATGTAATCGACCTTGATTTCGCAGACGGCTGTCATTCCCGGTTTCAATTGATAAACCTCTTCGTCGATGGTCACGATTGTCTTGTAGGTCTTCGTGTCGGAGTAGTAACTGCGTTCGGGCAACACGGCCACCGACTTGACCGTGCCCTCGTACCGGCGGTCGGGGAAGGCGTCGACGGTCACATCGACTTTCAGCCCCGGTTGGACGCGATCCAACACCGACTCATGGACCGCGGTTTCTACTTGCATGCGTTTCAAATTCGGGATGGACAGAATGTGTTGGCGCGGCCGGACGGGCACGCCTTCGGCAATCTCTGCGTCCCGTGAAGACTGAGGGGAAGCGTAAGCGACCATGCCATCCTGGGGGGCATAGATCTTGCACTTGGCCAATTGCGACCTGTACCGTTCAAGGCGTTCCTCTTCCTTTTTCAGTTGCTCGGTGCGGCTCTTGAGCAGCCCTTCCATCTGCGCCAGTTTGGCCTTGTTGGTTACGATTACTTGCTTCAAGTTTTGTTCCGCGGTGCGCAAGCGGCCTTCCAGTTCCAACTGCTGCATTTGCTTGTCAAAGGTTTCCATCTTTTCAAGCGTGGCTAACTGAGTCTGCAGTCGATTCAATTTGGCAGCGTAGTCCCCTTCGGCTTGCAGGTAACTCAGCACGGAGCGGTCCAGTTCACTTTTGCCCGCGTAACCGAGCTTGAACAGGCTCTCGATTCCCGTTTTTTCGTTCCGCCGCAACTTGAGGTTCATTTCGGCAGCTAGTATCTCGTTGTTCAAGTCATCGATCTGCCGCTGAATGGCTTCCATGGCCAATTTATGCGAGCCTTTCTCCTGGTCTTGGAACATCTGCAGTTCGAGACGCGCCAGCTCGACATCCAAGCGAGCCTTGTCTTCGGCAGTAGCATTCTGGATCTTCTGGTTCTCCAGGTTGGCTTCGGCTTGAATGTATGCGCTGCGGGCCTCTTCAGTGTCGAGGATTTGTTCATCCAGCTCCGATTGGATGGCCGTCGAGTCGAGTTCGCAGATCAGGTCGCCCTCTTGGACGCTCGTCCCATTCGGGATCACCCACACGATCGGCGTGCCCAAAATCCCGTCGCTGCGGTAGTCATCGACCTCGCACAGCACTTGGATGTTGGTTTGGCTTTCCAAGTGCCCTCGTTCGATCACGGTGATGGGCAAATCGCGCGGCTCTACCCGATAGGTGACCAGATGGTCCAACGATTTCCCCGTGTGCCAACCGAACCGAACCGCCACCGTCAACCCGATCGCGGCTAGCGAAAGCAGCAATCCCCAACGCAGCGGACGAGAACCGGCAGCCCATGCACGCCCCCCACGAAGGGAGGCGATCGCCGACGATCGTGTGGTGGTTGCAGTGCTCATCACATCCGTCTCGCAGGTCTTGAGGGAAAGGGGTGGGAAGGGAATCACGGGGGAGGGGACGCACCGCTGCTGCCACGACAAACCGCTGCGGCAACAGGGACACGCTCCGACTAGGAATGGAAGGTTTGCCAGAAGTGCACCAAGCTCCGACCGGTGGACGGCGTCCCGAGCCGCGCCGGGCAACAATATCGACAACCCTTCCAAAGGCCTGGGAAAGCACGTAGGCGGGAACCGCTCGTAGGCAGGCCCATTGACCTCCACCGGGGGAGGGGTAGGTGTGCGGTGTCAATTGCTTTCCCAACAGTTGGTGGAACCCCCGTCGGTGCTGAGGGTTCCGCTGTTGGAATTATAGTCACAAGATGGATCTACCGCCATTTGGGTTTCCCATAGTTTTTTCTTCGGCGGGGGAGTTTCCCCAGATCGCTCGGGACAACGTGTCAGCTTCTGTCGCGCTGCCATGGGGGAGGATCGTAGGGGTTGGTCCAACTCTGCAGCGCTGCTGTTCCGTTCGGGACCTTGCGGGCGGCTTGGGGGTCCAGTGGGCGTTGGCAGAGGATTCGGGCCCCGGCGGCGGGGCCTGGCAGATCGGACCCGCGGTACAGAGATGAGTCATCGGGGGTGGGAGTGGGGATGCGGGCGCTATAATGTACAATCCGACTGCGGCGAAACGAAAACGTTTGCGGCGTTTCGGGATCGCGAGCAAGAGATTCCACCCATAGCGAGGCATGATGGTGCAACCAGAGGAAGACAAAGCGGCGGACGATTCGGGAGCCGCTGGGGAACGGAGCCATGATAAAGAGGCCTTGGAGGCGCTGAGCCGCCACGTCGAGCGGATCAAGAACGAGTTGGCCCAGACCATCGTCGGACAACAGGAGGTCATCGAGCAGTTGCTGGTCGCCCTGCTGGCAGGTGGGCATGTGCTCCTAGTCGGAGTGCCCGGACTGGCGAAGACTCTGCTCGTATCCAGCCTGGCGCGGTCGATGGATTTGACGTTCCATCGCATTCAGTTCACGCCCGATCTGATGCCGCCGGATATCACTGGAACAGAGGTGTTGCAGGAGGATCGTTCGACCGGCGCGCGTGAATTCCGGTTCATACCGGGTCCGATCTTCGCCAACGTGGTCCTGGCCGACGAGATCAACCGAACGCCACCGAAAACGCAGGCCGCATTATTGGAGGCGATGCAAGAGCATCAAGTTACCGCGGCGGGCCGGCGGCACGACTTGCCCAGCCCGTTCTTCGTCCTGGCAACTCAGAACCCGATCGAGCAAGAGGGGACGTATCCTTTACCCGAGGCACAATTGGATCGGTTCATGTTCAATGTGCTGGTCGATTATCCCGACCAGGCGGAGGAGGTGGAAATCGTTTTGCGGACGACCAGCGATCACGTGCATCAGCCGCAATCCACGGTGTCTGGTGAGGAGCTGCTGCAACTGGCAGGGGTCGTGCGACGGATCGCTATCACGCCAGCATTGGCATTGACCGCCACGCAGATTGCCCGGCTGACGCGGCCCCGCGATGCGGCGGCCGATGATCTGGTGCGCCAGTACGTTCGGTGGGGGGCCGGACCGCGAGCCAGTCAGTACATCGTATTGGGGGCCAAGGCGCGGGCCGCCATGCACGGCAGCCCCGTCGTGCGTCGGGAGGACATCGAGGCGGTGGCGCCCCCCGTATTGCGGCACCGCATGCGATTGAATTTCCAAGCCGAAGCGGCTGGGATCAGCGTCGAAGAAGTGATTCAGCACGTGTTGAGCAACGTCGATCGATCTTTGGAATCCGGGCCGACCAGTGAGCAGCTTGCAAAAGTACTTCGATCCTGAAACGCTGGCTCACATCCAGCCCCTGGGGTTGCGTGCCATGACCCTGGTCGAGGGCCTGATGGCCGGCCTGCACCGAAGTCCCTTGCGCGGTCAGTCGATCGAGTTTGCGCAACATCGTGAGTATGCTGCGGGAGACGACTTGCGGCAAGTCGACTGGAAGGTGTTTGCCAAGAGCGACCGGTATTACGTCAAGCAGTATGAGGACGAGACCAATCTGGTGTGTTACCCCATGATCGACGTCAGCGAAAGCATGGCGTACCGCGGCGCATCGGCACCGATGAGCAAGTTCGACTACGCCCAATTGATCGCTTGCGCCATCGCTTTCGTGGTAATCAACCAGCAGGATAGCAGCGGTCTGATCACCTTCAGCGATGGGGTTGAACAGTGGTTGCCCGCAACCAACGCTAGCCACATCTTTGAAGATTTTGTACGGGTGCTGGAAGACACGGCGCCCCGCCGTCCGACCGACTTGGAGGCAGTGTTGAAAGAAGTGGTGCAGCGTCTGCCGCGACCAGTGATGCTGATTTTGATTACCGATGCGCTAGAACGAGGGACTGCGTGGTACGACGCGCTCAAGATGGCTCGTTTCGCCGGACACGACCTGATCGTGGTGCAAGTGCTAGATCAGGACGAGATCCAGTTTCCCTTTGACCGCCGTACGCGGTTCGTGGGATTGGAGGGATTGCCGGAAGCAGTGACCGATCCAGCGATGATCGCCGCCGCGTATCGCCGCGCAATGGCCCAGGAAATGGAAGGGCTGCGTCGCGCGTGCTTGCAGACGGAAGCCGATTTCTACCGCGCCACCACCAACCAGTCGCTGGTGCAATTCTTGCCTGATTTGCTGGCCCAGCGGTTATTGCGCAGGGGGAGCGGCTAGCGATGATGAACGTCTTTGCGGCGATCGGATTCGGCAGCGGATGGATGCTGGCTTGGGGCGCCGCAGCCGCGATTCCCCTGGTCCTGCACCTGCTCAATCGCCGCCGTTTCGACGTGGTGCACTGGGCGGCCATGCATTTGCTGTTGCGCGTCCTGCAGAAGGAATCTCGGCGCGTCCGGCTGGAACAGTTGCTGTTATTGCTCACCCGCGTTGCCATCCTGGTGCTGCTGGCACTGGCATTGGCTCGTCCATTCTGGAACACCGCGGGCCAACCGGTGGTCGAGGCGGGGCGGCCCCCCGTGGTCTGGGTGTTGGGGATCGATGCCTCGTACTCGATGGGCCGCAAGTCGACGGACGGCCGCTCCCTGATGGCGATGGCGAAGGCCCAGGCCGAACAGATCGTGCAGGAAGCGCGGGAGGGCGATGCCTTTGTCCTGCTCGAGATCGCCGCACCATGCCGGCCCCGTATCGCAGAACCAACGTTTGACCGCGGATTGACCGCTGCAGAACTCGGCCGGTTGCAGACTTTGGATACGGGCGCCGACATGCTGGGCTGCGCTGCGCTGATCGAGCAAGTTATCGACGATGTACTTCAGACCACCCATCTACCTCAGGACGTGCGGGTGGTGCTATTCAGCGATATGGGCGAAGACACATGGCAACCGGTGATGAACGAACAGGCCGAAATCTGGCAGCGGATGTCGCGCCGGGCCGAGATCGTCATCCGGGCCCTCAAGCCATCGGCCGAACCGAATCTAGCAGTGACCGACATGCAGCCCGATGCCTTGCGGTCGTTGGTCGGTACGCCGATCGGCGTGCAGGTTGTTGTTGAGAATCTTTCTGGCCAGGCGCGGTCCAATCTCCCCGTGCAACTGCTGCTGGAAGACAAGACGGTGGCTTCGGAGTCCGTGGATCTGGAACCATACGGAGCGGCATCGGTTGGTTTCTCGATCCGATTGCCGACGGAAGGCCTGGCCGTGTTGGCTTGCGAGATCCCCGACGATGCGCTGACCGCGGATAACGAGCGGTTCTTGACCGTCGAGGCGGTGGGTTCGACTCGAATCTTGATTCTGGAAGAGCGTCCAGGCAGCGGTAAGTTGCTGGAAATCGCCCTGCAACCGACGCCGCAGGCGGAAAATGGCTGGTCCGTGCGAACAATGACTCCGCTGGACGCCATCGGTCAAGACCTGGCGCAGTGGAACGTGGTCGTGCTGGACGACGGTGTAGAGGTCACTCCTGAATTGTTCGACGCTTTGGTGCACTTCGTAGAAAACGGAGGGGGCGTTGTTTGTATGTTCGGGCCGCGGAGCGATCCACAAGCCTGGCAGGACTTGGCCGGCGGCGCAGCCACCGAGTGGTTGGGATTTCGATTGGTGGAGCCGTCCCCGCAGGGCGACTGGCGAGTCGATCCGCTGGAATATCGCAGTCCGGTCGTGGCACCCTTCGCCGGGTTTCCGGCAGCAGGATTGCTGACTACGCCGATTTTTCGCTTTTGGAAGATCGAGCCCACCGCGCCGCAGGTGCTGGAAATCGATGCGGGGTTGCAGGGCGACGCACCGTGGATCGTGCATCGCCGGTCGGGGCATGGAATGGTGGTCAGTTGGCTGTCGGCACCGGAAGCCGGATCGGTCCAGCAGGGAGTGGCCTGGAACGCCATCGCTGCCTGGCCCAGCTTTGTTCCCTTGCTGCAGCAATCGGTGCGAATGGTGCTCGACGCTGGCCAGGCCGCCCTCAACCGCACCGTCGGCGAGTCGCTGGATGGTTTTGCCCCCGGGGACGTACAAGGCCACATCACGATCACCGATCCCACTGGCCAGGAGCATTCCCTGGTTCCCGCGCAGCGACCCGACGGACGCCGCGTGTGGAGGTTCGACCATACGGACTGGCGGGGCGTTTATCGAGTCCAAGCCGATGCGGCGCGGGTGCTGCCTTACTCGGTGAACATCGATGTGCAGCAAAGCAGGGCCAGCACAGTGGAACCGTCCGTACTACCCATCGCTAGCAAATCGGCAACACCCAGCCGACCACTCGATGGTGCCCGCGCCAGCCAGACGCCCGTCCAGCAATCGATGGCCCGATGGTTGTTGGTGGCCATGTTGGCATTGATGGCGTGCGAAAATCTGCTGGGAATCTATATCGGGAGGCGCGCCCAATGAACGGTGAGGCGGGCGCCGCATCCCCGGTGGGGTTGGAGCAGACCCTGGAACCGGCCTGGCACATGCCACTCTGGTTCTGCATCGTCTATGCGGTCGCTGTGGTGGCTTTCGCCAGTTGGGTGTACGCGCGCGAACGTGGGAGGGCGAATAAATGGATGCGCGCGGCGCTGGTCGTACTGCGGAGCAGCCTGTTCTTTATCGTATTGTGGATGCTGGCGGGCTGGACACGGCAGCAGTTCGAAACCCAACCCCCCGAGCTGGCGATCGTCCTGGACCGCTCGGCCAGCATGGCGACGGCCGACATCGAACCGGCAGGGGGACGAAGCCCGTCTGCCGCCCAGCCACGTTTTGAATGGGCGGTGCAGTCGCTGACGGAAATCGATGACCGGCAAAAGGCGACCTTGCGCCGCCGGTATCGCATCCGTGGTTTTACCGTGGCGGAGGCATTGGATCCGGTGGGAGATATTCTGGCCCGCGACGAGCTGGCCCCTCTGGCCGCTGACGGCCAGGAGAGCCGATTGGGAGACGGATTGATCCAGGTGATCCGGCGCCAAACCGGTCGCGGGACAGCGGCCATCGTGTTCCTCTCCGACGGAATCAACACCCATGGGAGCACCCTGCAGGAAGCCGCGCAGGCCGCACGCCGCGGCGCCGTGCCCATCTACGCCGTGCTGACTGGACGGGCCCAGGCCATCCCCGATTTGCGAATCGCGGAGTTCATGATGGACCGAGACGTGTTTCTTGGGGATCGCGTCGTTACGGAGGTCGTCGTCGCAGGAACCAACGTGCCAGCTTCCGATGTGACAGTAGCGCTGGTCGACGGGCAGACCCAACGGACCTTGGATCAGCAACGGGTCCGATTGGAAGGCGCTCGGGCGCAACAGAATGTACGGCTCGATTTTGTCCCGCAGCGAGCGGGAGAAATCCCGTTGCGGATCGAGGTGCGACCGCTGACAGAGGAAGTGGATGTCGACAATAACCGTCAGGAAACATCGGTCCGCGTACAGGATCGTGAAATCTCCGTGCTGATCGTGTCGGATCAACCGAGTTACGAGTTTCGGTTTCTGAAGAACCTTCTGCAGCGCGTGCGGGGAGAAGGCGATGCACCGACGAGTTCGTTTGCGCTGCGTTGCGTCCTGCAGCGGGCCGATGCAGGCTATGTCCGTGAAGACCCCACAGCCATTCGTTTGACGCCCAGCGACGAAGACGAGATCAATCGATTCGATGCCTTCGTGTTCCTCGATTGCGATCCCGCTTTGATCAGCCGCCGTTCCCAGGAGCTGATCTATGCCGCAGTGGTCGAACGCGGTGCAGGATGCATTTTCGCCAGCGCCGACCCGACGTTTTGGACGGAACTCTCCGCCTGGCCGTTGGGTGATTTGCTGCCTCTGGCCGGCCCGCCTGCCGAATTGACGCTGATCGCGGATCAGCCGTTTCGCTGGCAGCCAACTCCGCTGGGGCTCGGCGTCTTACCCATGCAATTGGAATCCAGCGATGAGGAATCTATGACCATTTGGCGGCAACTGCCGAAGTTGCTGGCCCGTAGCCCACTTGGTTCGTTACGGCCGGCCGCTCAGGTCCTGGCCACTACCATGCCGGGTGATCAGCCGGTGTTGGTTTCGATGTATGCGGGCGCGGGACGAGTTGCCCTGCAGGCGACCGATGAAACCTATCGCTGGGCGACATTTCTGGGGTCCGATCTGTACTACCAACGCTATTGGGGGCAGATGTTGCGGTGGTTATCGCGCGGCAAATTGGCGCCGCCGGAGCAGGAGTCGCAGTTGGTGGTGCAACCGCGACAAGCCGCCTTTGGGCAACCCGTACGCGTCGATGTGTTATTGGGCACCGAAGTGGCTGAAGCCGATTTGCCATCTCATGTACAAGTGTCGATCACCGGAATGCGTCAAACCGGTCTGGTGCTGAATCGTGATGCCAATGATCGTCGCCGATATAGCGGCACCATCGATGACTTGCCTCCCGGGCAATACCGCGTGCTGGTGACTCAACCCGCGGCGGCGGGCGATTTGAATCAACCGTTGGAAGTCGCTCCGCCGCCGAGCGAGAGCACCAATTTGCAGCCGGACGTGGAAGCCATGCGACAATTGGCGGACGTTTCTCGCGGTCGATTCTTTGAATACCCAGAGTTCCAAAGCATGTTGCGTCAACTCCCACCCGGCCGGGCTGCCCGGATCGGGAATCTACCGCCGGAGCCGGTGTGGAATCATCCTTGGGTGGCTGCGTTGTTCGTGATGCTGATCACCACGGAATGGTTGTTGCGCCGTCGGTGCCGCATGGTGTAAACCGGCTGCCCAACTCGCCTGCTGCCAGACATCGACGGTGGATCATCACAGTGCAGTTGCCGGGGACCGTCTCAGCGAAGCCACTGAATGACGAGTGCCAATCCGACCAATCCCAGGGCAAACCAATCGCGGGTGCTCCACCGGTCACTGTGCGATGTGAACCGCAAATACTCGAGCAGGGCCCCGGTGGGACATCCGTACCGGCAATACGCCATCGGCACGAACCGGGAGGCGACGATCCCCACCACAGCCACGGTTATCGTCCCCCATCCCGCAATGCGGAAGACCCACGCATTAAATGGTTCGATCGCCACCAAACTCAATGGCAAAGGGAAGGCGGCGACCACCACGACCAGGGCTACCAGGCCTGCCGGAACCAACCGCAGCAAGCGGTCAGCCCAGCGGGGAACATGCCATCGCCTCCGCCGGGGACGGATCCACTGCTGCAGCGCTCCGTGAGGGCAGACATGGTGGCAGTAAAAATTCCGCCCGGTAAAGATGGGCACCAGCAGGGCCGCGGCCGACAACGCGACCAGTCCCGCCGCCGTGCGCCACGGCACCCCGTGCTGGCTCCAACCGGCCACGAGCGCCATGGAGAGGAAGTCCCCGTTGATCAGCCCGAGGTATCCGACCACCACAGCCTGGTAGCTCAGCCGCACCCACCGGCGGCCGCGCCAACGCGAGAAGGCCAGCACTACGCCAGTCAGCACGACCAGGGTGGTTCCCACGTTTCGGTCCAACCACGGTGATGCGCGCTGGGTGGGCTGAGCCACCCGGTCGGTCGCCTCCAGGCTGCGGCGGGCCGCAGCGAACACACCGTCAGCCACCGCCACGCTGGTCATGGTCGCGCCGGAAACACCCTCGATTTCGGCGGATTGCACGTCCATGGCCGCTAATTCGGCCAGCGACCGACCTTTGAGCAAGCTATTGAAATAGCGGTCCTCGCGCACGTAATCGACATAGGGCAGATTGTCGTAACTCGGGCCCACCGCCATGCTCTGGACGATCCGCTCGGCATTCAAGAAAACCAGGGTGTCCGTGGGGCCCTGGTAACCGATGATTTGGTCGGCGGCCGGGCTGGTACGGAGAATCCACCCCAACAGGCGATCGGCGGAATCGATTACCCGCCACAAACCGTGCGGGTGGTCAGGGGCAACGATCCGAGCGGCTGCGGGCCACTGGCGCCGTACCGTCTCCAGAGGTGGTGGATCGGGAAATCGCAGCGAGACGGGGCGGCCACCCAGGCGGCGGTAAACCCCTTCCAGAATCGCCAGGGACGTGAGGGTGGCGCCGGAAACGGCATCGAAGGCGGTTACGCGAGCATAATTCTCCGGCTGCAACCCCCGGAACTGCGCCCAGAACGTTGGCGAAGCCTGAACCTGATCGACGTGCTCGACGGTATCGCCGCTAGAGAGGATAGTCGCTCCAGCCAGGGTTCCTTCTGCGGAAATCCCCAGCAAGACGTTGGTGCTTCCTGAAAAACCCACGATCGGATCGCTGGCCGGAGAGGTCTGCAGCACGGTGCCCAACGCTCGTCCGGTTGCATCGCTGACCTGCCATTGGTCGCCGTCGGCCGCCAATCGCTTAGCGGAAGGGAAGATCCGCTGTACATCCTCCAGAGCCGGGGGTGCCAGCCCTGGCCCGGTCTCCTCGGAGCGAGACATCAGACCAGCGTGTTGTGCACGGATTAGCACAAGAATCGCCACGAACATCGCCACGCGCAGACTATGCACGGCGATGTTTCTGCTACGAAACTTTCCTCCCCTGCGCGTCATCGTTGGACCGGAACGAACTGCACCGCGTCGGCGTGGACCAGTCCGCCCGCTCCCTTGGTCCGGAGCGTGACCGAAACGGTGTCACCTGCGCCCACGTCGATGGTGCCGATGTCGATGAAACCGTCCTGCGGCGGAGGGTCCTGCATGTTGACCGTCGCCGAATAGGTGCGTGAAGGGGATGTGACGGTGACTGGAGCGTGGGGGGCGCGGTTGGCATGCGGCTGGTACGCCAACCGGACTCGGTACACTCCAGCGTCCTGCAATTTCGTGGTGAATACGATGCTGGCGTCCGAATCGGCTGACGCGTAAACGTATCCCCATCCGACGTAACCCTTCAGACCGGAACCCTCGGTCCATTTCCCCACCTTCCGGGCATCGCGATCATCGATGACGATGCCAGGCAAGGTATGGGCATCGATTCCTGAGGGCGGTCCGTAGGGACCCGCCAAGGGCAATGCGTCGTCTGGAATGATCACTGGATCGCGGACCGTCTCGCGTCGCGCCTTGCCGGGCAATTGCAGCAAACGATCCATCTCCGACCAGTACCGTTGGTACACGTCGCGAGGGGTACAATTGTTGGCGATGCAAATGCTTGCAGCGCGACCGACGACTTCTCCCATCATGCCGCAGGTTTTCATGACGCGGGTGGTCCCCAGGGCTTCGTGGGTCACGCTAATGCAGCGTCCGGCCATAAACAGGTTTTCGATGTTGCGGGAATAGAAGCAGCGGTAGGGGACGGGATATCCGTAATTGCGATCGACGCGCCGGTCATGCACAGCGATGGATATAAAGGGGTTGTCGGGAAACTTCTCGGCATACTGCTTTTTGGGTTCATGCAGATCGATCGACCACGTGCTAGGTACACATCCGTCGGGGTAGTCCACCTTCTGTACGATATCGTCCTGGGTCAAGACGATGTCGCCCATCAAACGCCGCGACTCGCGTGGGCCACCGATATAGGCGACCCACGTTAGATACGCGTTGCGGTGCTCGGCCGCCCCATCCCTGTTTTTCATGGCATTGAAGGCGCCGAAAACCGCGCGCAGATTCCAGTCGCGAATACTCTCGGCCTCCAGGATGGGGTCCTTGTCGAATCCGCTTTCCCAAAACCACTGACCATGGTGGTCGCGCGGATAGGGAAAATCGTCCATCGTCAGATCCAAAGCCCAGGGCGTTTCAGGGAAATCGACTGGAGTCTCGGCCTCGTCCCACGCCCACATGTTGCTCATCCCCATCCGCCCGCGGGGGGTCATTTCCCAGTCGGCTCCAGCCAAGAATCCGATAGTGCCATGGCCGGTGCAGTCGGCATACAGTTTACCGACGAACCGTTTTTCCTCGCCCGTCCTGGTATCGAACGCGTAGACGGCGGCGATTCGGTTCCCCTCCCGGTCCACCTTGTAGGCATGGTGATTAAGGAACAAATCGATGTTCGGTTCGGCCCGTACGATAGCCTCCTTCTTCGCGTCCTCGAATTCCTCATACCTGCCGGGTGACTTGGTTGCGCGATCGCAGAATTCCTCCACGATTTCACCGACTCGCGGATACTTACCGCGACGAATCAAGCCTTGAGACCATACCCGCACCTCACTCGACCCGTTGCCTCCCAACACCGGTCGATCTTGAATCAAGGCTACGCGGCAGCCCATCCGCGCTGCGGAGATTGCGGATCCCATGCCGGCATAGCCGCCACCGACGACGACCAAATCGTAGCCGTCGAGCTGCACCGGATGCGGGGGCAGGCCCAACAGCTCCCGACGCCAACCGGGAAGGATATCTTTGGAGTTCGGCGGCGGAGAAGGATCTCGGCTGAAATAGATCGCGTCGCACCGGCCGTCAAAGCCCGTTAAGTCGTGCAGGGCCAAACGGACGTTTACATCCTCGACCGAAATCTTTCCGCCGGGATGCCAAAACCAATCTGCTCCTCGCGTTCCGAAAGTCTCCTCCAACGGTTTGCCGTTGACCAGCAGTTGGAATCTGCCTGGTTGCCCGGGTGCATTCCATTGTGCAACCCAATCCTTGGTGCGTACGAAAACGTAATACTCGCCGGGCGCAGGGAACCGCACGGTCGTGGTTGCATCGGCGACCGGACGCCCCAGGCCGTGGGCCAGCAAATAGGGCGATCCCATGACTTGGATGAACTGCGTGTCGAGCACCCAGCCGCCTGGGTCGTCGAAGCTTTCCGCTTCGACTAACACGGCTTGTTTTTCGGCGGCCATAAGGGGTGAGATGCGTGGCGAAAAAGCGAGAGAAAACGCCACCCAGATTCCTGCGCTCCCAAGGACAAATCGGGAAAACATAGATGCAGTCATGGTTCAGCCTGTCGATCGAGTCGAGGGGGCCACCAAGGCGTATCGAGCCATGGCGGTCGCGAATGTGGGCGAGAAAACGCCCGCTTGCTCTGGTGAAAACTGGCACCCGAGGCCCACGGGGCAGAGCCATCGGCCTGTTGCCATTCCGTTTGCATTCTACTCGCTGAGGCAAAAGTCTGCAGATCCCTGGAACCTCTACTCGCTGCGGTCAGGCTGGGGCAGCGCCTCGGCCGGAGACTGGGACAGCCGTTCACCCGGCGGTTCCACCAAGGGCGGCGCTGGGGTAGTCAACACGCCAAACAGCCAGGCCGCTGGCAACAGGGCAACGGCTCCAGCCACATGGCGGATTACTTCGGGGATAGATTCTGGAAGGAGCTGTAGTCCATAGAGCCACCGCCACTGGCTGCGAAAAACCAACAGCGCCAACCACATCCACACCGTCAAGTCGCACAATCGGAGCTCTCCCCGCC
>RFIQ01000556.1 GCA_003695565.1 Planctomycetota bacterium
GACCAGCCCTCAACGCTTGCTGGCTTTGTCCGAGGACTATCGCCTGGAATGCATCCCGGGATTGCAACGGGCGGTCGCCGACGCGGCGCATGCAGCAGCGGTGGCTTCCTCCGATTTTGGTGAAGGCTCAACTCTGGCGGAATTCTACCAGCGGGAATTGCTGCCCTACTTCCGTCTTCCGCGCAGTTGGATGTTCGTGTTGTTTCCCGGTGGCCGGCGACGCCGTGAATTGTTGGGCCGCCTCCAGCGATTGGATCGCTATCTGGGACCGCAGGGATTGTCCACCGTCGAAGAGTTGGCTCGTCTGATTCAACGCAAGGATGATCTCGACTACCACTATGCCGTCCAACGTCGATTGCAACTTCTCTATGCCGCGCACGCAGCTTTGATGTGGGTCCTGGCGATTCTGATCGCTGCCCACGTGCCAATGGCCCTGCGCTTTCAGGGAGGAATGTAAATCGATGGAAGGCTCTCGCGACGTTACAGCACCACGAGCCAATCCCGCCAGGAAATGGGCTTGCGGGTACCATTCCCTGGGCATGCAGTGTCGAGCCGGTCCGACGTGCAGCGGCAAGTGCGGCCTGCGCGAGCTGCAACGCACCGGCGACGAGGACGCGGAGTCTCCCGATCGCCAGCTCTTACAGCAGTTCGGTCCCTGCATTCCCAGGCGAACTTCGTGGTACGCCCGACGCGTGCTAGCGGCCAGTCTCGGCGTTCTGACTGCGGCAATCATCCTGTGCCTCCTGGCGGCTCCGGGGCGCGAGCGAGTATTCGTGCCAGGGCCACTAACGCGCTCGCATGGGCAGATCCTCGCCAATCATTCGTTGCAGGAACGGTGCGGCATGTGCCATCCCGCTGCGCACTCCGGCTCGACCCAGCTCACCCAGGAAACCCTGTGCATGGCATGCCACCGCGCGCATCTTCCCGATGCGGAGCGATCGTCCCCGCATGACTTGACTGTGCGCCAATGGCAAAGCGTGCTGGCCGAGGGCGAGTTGAGCAGTGTTAGCGCTGTGCACGGCGTCCTGCAACATCCGCCCTGGCGGATCGACCAACGCACTCGGTGTGCCGATTGCCATCGCGAGCATCATGGCCAGGGCCATCGCCTCGCTGAATTGACTGACGCCCAATGCCAAAGTTGCCATGCTCGCCAGTTTGAATCATTTGCAAATGGACATCCCGAATTCAAAGCATACCCGTATGCAACCCCGCGTATGATCCAGTTCAATCATGTTTCTCATCGCGACAAACACTTTTCACAAAAGGGCGCAGAATTTGACTGTTCGATGTGCCACATCGATCATGGCCGTGAAGGGATTGTGGGGACCGTGTACCGGAGCGTGGGGTTCGACCGAGCCTGCGGGGACTGCCACGCGGAGTCGATCTCGGCATCGCTGGCCGAGGGATGGGATGTCTTGGCGATCCCCAGTCTGGATGCATCGATGGTGGGAGCCGCGCAGGATGCCATCCCGCCCTGGCCAGCAGCAGCCAAGTTTGGTATCGAAGGGCGAATTCCGATCCTGTTGCGCGTCTTACTCGCCGCCGATGATGCTGTCCGCTCCGATCTGGCTGAATTGCCAGTGTCGGGGAAGTTGGAAGAGGTACCCCAGGTCGTTCGCAGACGCGTCGCTGCGGCGATTGCCCGCGGCGTGATCGCATGCGTGGAAGAGTTGCACAAGGAAGGGCAACACGCATGGCAAACGCGATTGGCACGGGTATTGGAGCTGGCACAAGGCGACAATTTGAACCAGCGGCAGCGGGAAATCGTCGCACGTGCCAGCCGCGGGATTCCGCCCGACTTATTTTCGATTGTGCAGCAGTGGTTTGTACCGGCCCACGCACCTTCGCGAGCCGCGGGCCGGCAGAGCGTGGTTCCCGCGTCGGGAGCCGTCCAAGAGGGACTGTTCGATTTCGATCTTTCCGAGGAGTCTCCGCCGCCCCCAGGGCGGGCTGGCCGCCGAGAAGCAGAAAACGACTTTTTCCGCGCGGTGGCTCCTCCGGCCCGGCGCGCCGCCTATGGCGGGTGGCTGGTCGATGCGGACACGTTGAGCCTGAAGTACCGCGGACTCGGGCATGCCGACCCGGCGATAACCGCGTGGGCGGACTACTTGCGAGAGTTGGATTCGCTGTTGTCCGCCGAGCGATCCAGTGGGACGCAACTTGCGTTTCTAGCCGCTGCGGTGGGACAGCCGGCGCGGAAGCCCCTTGAACTCCTTCCAGGCAATTGCAGCCAGTGCCACCTCAACCAGCCTCCCCGCACCTACGACGCTGGTCTATCCATGTTTTCATCGGCTGGCTCGGGACGGACGCTCGTCCACACAGATGGACACGGCGACGATAGGACAAACTGGATGGCTGTCCAGCGACCTGACACGGCTCGGTTGTTTACCCGGTTCGATCACACTCCCCACACCGCCCTACCCGAGTTGGCGGACTGCGCGTATTGCCACCGAATGGACGATCCGCCCGTCCCCGACGGTAACCATGTGGGGAATTCTCAGAGGGCGATTGAGTTTGCTCCGATGCAACGCGAACAATGTGTTGCCTGTCACTCAGACGGCGACGTGTCGCGGTGCACCACATGCCACCTGTATCACGTAGGAGATTCTGGTTTGAAGTGGGGCCACCATGGCGGATCGGTCAGTTCGATCGGCGTGACCTCGTCCGGGGAAGGCAGGGGCGGTCCGGAATCTTCCGCGGGAGCGCCCTGATCAGGCAGCGCCACCGCTGGCGTGGCAGTATCGGAAGCGAAGATGCTCCGATAGGTTTCGCGTTTGTTCTCCACCCAATACTTCGTGTCGCGGGGAAGGCCTGGCGAGAGCCATAGAGGGATCGTGTCGAGTGTGGCTTGGGCTCCCTCGATGTCTTCACGCGCCACTTGAGCCAGTGCCAGGTTGTGCCGGGCGGCTGGATTCCAGGGAAACCAGTCGAGAGCGGATTGCCAATAGTGTTCTGCTGTGGGCCAATCGCCGCGCTGCGCGGCGCGGTTGCCCAACCACACGCGGCCTGCGCCGGGCATCCAGGGAAGCTGAGCCAGTCGGACTTGTTCGCGCCGTACCCAGGGGCCCAGCATCTTCCATGATTCTCGCGCCATCGCGGCGGCCAGCAATTCCTGAGGGGCGTCCCGCCGCGCTACCAAATCGGGATACTCCTGCACGGCGCGCCGCACATCGTAGGACACGACCTGGGCGGCCAGCAATCGGCGGTCCTCGACCCGCTCCAGACGCCACGCAACGGTCGCCCGGCCCCGCGGCAGGGGTGATGCGACGGAACTAGGGATCCACCGCCGCACTTGAGCGGCCATCGATGATCGCGGCGCGCCAGACTGGCCCGAAGGGGGTGGGGCCGGCAGGTCGGCCCAAATCACTTCACCTTGCAAGACGACTTCTGCACCGGCGCGGGCGGCGGCAGCAATGGCTAGTGCATCGTGCTGCAAGGGCGTGGTAGATGCCAGTCGCACCGGAGATGCCGCCTGCAGTTCTGCGGGCGACAGAACCGCCACGTCGCGGCACTGGACCGGCCGCTGCGCAAGCAATTGATCCTCAATCTCGATTGCCAGTTGCGGTGGTCCCAACAGAGGCGCGATCGCCACCCGCTCTGCCGAAATGGGCCGCAGAGTGGTAGGAGGCGACCACACGTAGATCCCGGCAGTGGTGCGACAGCCAGGGGCCGCACTGCACAAAATGAAAAGAGCCAGCAGGCACCAACGAAAGGAAACATGGTGCCACGCTGGCTGCATTCCAGTTGTTGTCGGTGTGAACATCGTCACGGTACACCAGCAGTTGCTGCACTGATTTCGACCTACAGGTACCCACCTTGGTCGATATCAGGCAGCATAACTCCGTGTCAAGGCTCAACCCCGTGGGGCTGGGGCCGTGGCGTTCGGGTGTCCGGCGGTGTTTGGCAGAATCTGCAACGCTCGCAGTCCGGTCATTGGGTAGCCAATTCGCGCTCCCGATCCAACGCGCCGTCTGAAAGCGGTGCCGCGAACCTGGTCCAGACCGCCTGCGGGTGGGGCCTACTCCAACGACTCCACGACTTCCGAGCCGGCTTTCGTGCCCAGGGCACCCCAAACGCCGTACGGACTCGGACCACCACCGACATCGGGCCAGGCGACTGCGCCCAGGTTGCCTGTGTCGATGTTCTCGCTGATGAAATGCACGCTACCATCGGCAAACGAAGCGTTCACGCCGCCGGTGTGTTCGCTGGTCGGCGTCCAAATGCCCGGGCCGTAGTGGCCACCGGTTTGCTGCCATTGATTGGATCCCAATAGGCAGACGGCAGTATTGGGCGGCAAGATGGTGGTGAATGCATGGAAAAATGCGGCGCCATCTGCCCATCGGTAACCAGCCTGCGTGTCACTATTGAATCGAATAGCTGGATTGACATAACCGCCTGCACTCCATTGAGCTCGGCACAGCAACGGAACGAATGTGCTCGGCGACCCGGATGTCCAGTACACCATTCCCTTGCCCGTCTCCGATGTCGGGATGCGTCGTTCAGAAAAAGCCAGCGTGTTGCTGGTCCCATCGGTAATCGCTCCCATCTTGGCATAATTGTGGCGTCCGAAGATCCCACGGGCACGAATCACAGGCTGCGTGATGGAAACCTGCCGGTTGTTGCGTTCATTGTTTTCCCACCAGGCTGACCTGGCGTAATTGTCTCCGGCGCAGAAAGCATAGCTGGTGTTGCCATCCCACGACCGCCCGTTGGGGTCCGTGGCCCGCCCGAAACCAGGATCGCTGGGGCATCCAAGGAAAGGCAGCGTTTGCCCATTGGATTGGAACCAGTTGTCCCACGGCGATCGCTGCGTGGTTTGAATCAAATCGTATAGCGGGGCCTGCTCCAAGTATGGCAGCATGGTTGCAAACCCGCTGAGCCGCATGCGTTGTTGATAGCTGGGGATGGTCCCCGAGCCTTGCTGGCGGGATGGGAACCGCCCGAAGGCGGATTCGTAGTTGAGTGCCGCCAAAGAAAGTTGCTTCAAATTGTTGGTGCATTGCATCCGGCGAGCCGCTTCGCGCGCTGCTTGCACTGCCGGAAGCAACAATCCAACTAAGATCCCAATGATGGCGATCACCACCAATAACTCAACCAAGGTAAACGCTGATCTCGACTGCCTCATTTCAATGTCCCCTATGGAAAGCGATGTAAGGTGAAAACGACTTCTGCCCTGCCCAGGTGCTCCTCCAGCGCCAGTGCCCCGAAAAGCTGACGTGGTCCAGCGCCACGTCGCTCCCCGTATACCCGCGTTGGGGCACTGGATTTCGCATCAACAAGCGTCCGGAGAGAGCACTCCAGTTCGTCGACTCAGACTTAACCCCCGGCATCGCAGCAGGTAGCGATGGCGTTTCGTTACATTTGCGTTACAGGCAAATGCCCCGGGATGAGGAAGTCGAAAGGAAATCCTTTCGCCAAATTGCCTGGAGGCGGAGGCGAGGCACTCTGGCCAAGGGCGGCACCGGGTAGAAGGAGGCGGTGGAAGCGGCTGGTTTATTGGCGGGTAGAGACGAGTTCTCCGAGTCGAAACTGCGCGTCCTCGTAGACCCAACGAATGTGAGTCGAAGCCGACCAGGCGTCGACGCTGGGGGACCGGCGAACGATTATCCATCGCACCGAGCAGCCTTCTAAAGCATCAATCGTCTCGTCATTCAGCGGAGCCTTGCGCAACATGGTGCGCAACTCGGCCCAATGCCGGGGAATGAACCCGGAATAACCGTTGAGCAGCCGGAGGCGGTGTTGAGTCTGATACATCATCCACCGCGTTTCGGTTTCCATACCCGCTTCGGACGAGTCGGGGGCCACCGGCAGGCAGACCATGACGTCATCCGGATGCGAAACCTGCATCAGATGCTGTACCCACGGGGCTGGCATCGAGGACGCGGGAGGGAAGCAAAGGGCGGTCCGCGGGGGCGGAATCTCCAGAGTCAACACGATGCCGAGGATGATTGGCGACCAACCGGCCGCGCGCCGCCAGAGGGGCGCGGCCCGCGTCATGATCGAAATCTTCAGCCGCAGTTGATCCAATGCACAAAAGGCCAACAGGATGATGCATGTCTGAAACAGGTAGGCGAACCGATAGGGGCTGCGCGCCCATTGCAGTGGTGGCAGCCAATGGGTTGCCACCGTCCATAGTCCCCCTGGCAGGTTGGCACCAAAGGACAGGAACAGCGCAATCAAAGCGGTAACGAACAGGAATAACAACTCCCTGCGCCTGGCTGAAGCAAATCCTGCCACCGCAGCACAGGCAAGAATCACCCGCAGCCAGCCCGGACTGAGTGGAAACTGAGCGGTTCGACTCGTTCCGGTAGGCTCCCAAGCCGTTGCTGGTAGGGTCAACCAGTCAGCGGCCTGCGCCGACAACGCCTGTACCGTCTGGAGGTGGCGTGAGACGCCATGCTCGGCTGCGGCAGCCCCTACGCCATATGCCAATGGGCCCGTGAAAAGCAAGGCGAGGCCCCCGCTTGCCAGCAGGGGAGGCAACCAGGCTGACCAACGTTTTCCCACAACCAGAACGCCCAGGCTGGCGGCCAATGGCAAAGCGGCGATCAAGGTGTGGTGCAGACAGGCGTATCCCACCAGCCCGCCGGCGATGCCGACGATCAACCCAGAGCGCCACGTCGGCACGCGGCCGAACAAGATCAAGCGGTGCAACAGCCACACCACTGGCCACAATACCGCCAACTGCACCGCTTCCAAATTGTGGACGGCCAGAGGATGTAGGACCATTGCCAGACCAGCGGCCGCAGCGCACCCAGGGCCTACGCCCAAATCCTTCATCAGCCTGCGCGTGAACACTCCGTTCAGGGTTAGCATGGCAACCAGGTAGACGTTGTATGCTGGCACGGGACCGGACGTCCAGATGATCGGCGCGACCAGGGCCGTCAGGGGCTGAGGTTCGGACAATCCAAATGCGTACCTGGCCGGATAGAAAATCGGGGCATGCCAATAGCCAGACCAGAAGTGCAGCACCCGGTCCGCATTCCACCACTGGATCCAGGCATTGAGCATGGGAACCGTGCCGACGGGAGAATCGCCGCTGGGCATGGCCCACGTTGCATGCAGCGGCGCCGGCCACACGACCCAAAGGGCGGCCAATAAGAAAGCCCCCGTTGCGATCCACGCACCGGGGGCCCCGTCCATCTTGCTGTTCGTTCGGCTAAGGGCTCGCGAGGTAGGCAAACGGAATCCTCCATTCTCCACCCGCCGACGTCACCCCTGTTCCATGATTCCAGCCTGGAGGTAGATGGCTAATCCCCAGATTTCAACTCGATGATCAAGTTATCGGTACCTTCTTCAGGAATGGTAAACGTCAGCAAGCCATTGGGAATCGCGTACTTCTGGGGTAGGGCATTGACGATGATCTCGTCGGCCTCTTCACCAGCATGCTCCGCCTCTTCGCCTTTGAGGGCAGCGGGGTCGGTGATCGCCTTGTTGATCGTCTTCGTCACTACCACCTTGTAGGTGCCGGGGACCGCGCCGGTCTTATATTCGAAAGCATCCAGACTGAAACGGCCATTCTCATCGGAATAACCTCGCGCCGGATAGAGGCCGTTCTCGTCGATAAAGACGATCGCTGCCCCTTCCACCGGTTCGCCATCCAGCGTGACAATCCCCTTTGCCGGAACCGTGCGGGGGCCTTTTTCTCCTTGGCAACCGGTAAGTGCCAGGGCAATGGGCAATACAAACAGTGGAAAGTAGCGAAATCTCAGCATGGTACAGGTACTCCGTGTAAATGGGAGATGATGCAAAGGTAGGACTCAAAAACGTCCGGCCATGGGGAGCGCAGTCCTGGTGGCTGGTTGGAAGCCGCGCGCAATCGCAGCGTGCTGGTCCGCTTGGAGCAAAGCCACGTTGGCCGCACGCCGCCCTGACTCACACGAGCGGCAGGTCGCTGTCCCGCCTTTCCTTAAGACAGGACTACACCAGATTTTATTTCGAGGATAATTCCAATTTGATGTCTGATGTTCCCTCCGGCGGGATGGTCACTGTCAGTTCGCCGCTAGGTACGGAATACTTCTGCGGCAACAGGTTCACAATCATTGTATTGGCCTCTTCACCCGCATGCTCCGCCTCTTCTCCGCCGATCGAGGCACCCTCGGTTTTTTGTTCCACCGTCTTGGTGACGACCACTTTGTAAGTACCTGGAACGGCGCCTGTCTTTTCTTCGAATGCATTCAAGCTGAATCGACCGTCCTTGTCCGACATTCCGCGGGCCGTGTATTTGCCTTCCGCATCGATGAAGACGATCGCTGCACCCTCGACTGGTTGACCATCCAGGGTGACAACTCCCGATGCTTCAACGGTCTCGGGGAGATTGTCGTTGCCTTGGCAACCAACCAGAATCACCAATAGCGCCGGCAGACAAACGCCTTTAGAGCCAATTTGCGTCATCATTCGTTAAGTTTCCTTTGCTGGCGAACTTTGATCTAAATAAAACCCATGGTGCAAATTAAAACAGGGCTGGGGACTTGAAAAGTCCCCAGCCCTGTGGAAGTCGGAGAAATCAGGAAAACCTCGGGTGGTTATTCCAATCCGGAAACAACCTCACTGCCCGCTTTGGTACCCAATGCGCCCCATACACCGTAGGGACTCGGGCCCCCACCGACGTCGGGCCAGGCGACCGCGCCCAGATTGCCCGTGTCGATATTCTCGGTGATGAAGTGCACACTACCATCGGCATACGCCGCGTTGACACCGCCGGTGTGCTCACTGGTAGGAGTCCAAATACCGGGGCCATAGTGACCGCCGGTGGCCTGCCATCGATCCGAATTACCTAACAAACAGACCGCCGTGTTGGGAGGCAAGATCGTGGTGAATGCGTGGAAGAATGCGGCTCCGTCAGCCCACCGGTAACCCGCCTGGGTGTCGCGACGGAAACGAATTGTCGCATCCTGATAACCGCCGGCTCCCCACAAGGATCGGCATAGCAACGGAACGTAGGAATCCGGCGCACCAGCCGTCCAGTAGACCATTCCGCGTCCGGTTTGCGACGTTGGAATCCGCCGCTCCGAGAACGCCAAAGTGTTGCTGGTCCCGTCTGTAATGGCTCCCATCTTGGGATAATTGTGGCGACCGAAGATCCCGCGAGCGCGGATGATCGGCTTTCTGACCGATACATTCAAGTTGCTCCGCTCGGAATCCTCCCACCAAGCGGATCGGGCATAGTTGTCGCCGGCGCAGAATGCATAGCAAACATTGCCGTCCCAACTCCGGTTGTTCGGGTCGCGAGAACGCCCCCAACCGGGATCGCTAGGGCAACCCAAGAATGGCAATTGACCGCCGTTGGTTCGAAACCAATTGTTCCAAGGGTTGCGGTTCTGGTTGGCCTGGATGTTGTTATACAAAGCGCTTTGCTCCAAGTAGGGGAGCATTGCTACGAATCCGCTCATCCGCATTCGTTGCTGGTAGCGTCGGATGTAACCCGACCCGGCTTGCCGCGAAGGAAAACGCTTGTAGGTCGATTCGTAATTCAACGCCGCCAACGCAAGCTGCTTGATGTTGTTGCTGCACTGCATACGACGCGCAGCCTCCCGAGCCGCCTGTACGGCCGGTAACAAGAGCCCAACCAGGATGCCAATGATGGCGATCACCACGAGGAGCTCGACCAAGGTAAATCCTTGTCGTTTGGTCATAAACAAACCTCCAAAACACTAAGAAACGAAAGAAACCATAAACCTCTGCGTTTGTATGTCAGAGGCTGAAACACCACAATGCATCAAGAACGCCACGGATAAGTCAATTCGCTGCACAGGGTTGCCCTGACATGGGAACCGGCAAGCAAAGTGAATAGAGCGTGAAGCTTGGACACAGATACCTTTATAATGCTTCACGGAAGTGAAGTCAAACTTTCGATCCTTCAGCAGGGTATGTTTAGTTCTTGAGACTAAAGGCTGAGGCGGGCTCTTGGCTCGAAAGGGGGGTAAGGGGAGGGTCAACTAAATCGACGCCCACCGTTGACTTCGATTTTCTGGCCATTGATGAACCTGGCCTGGTCGCTGACCAACCAGGCCACGGCGTCAGCGACGTCCTCGGGAGTACCCCAACGCCCCAGTAGGGATTCGCGGCGGGCTCGCCGATCCCATTGCGTCCCTTGCTCCGTACTGCCCCACGACGTTCGAATCCAGCCAGGAGCGATCAGATTGACGCGAACGCGGTGTCCGATGCTTTGAGCCAGCGCGCGGGTGAAACCTTCCACGGCCGATTTTGCCGTACCGAATAACTGCCCGGCTTCCCCTTCCATTCCCAATGCCGCCTGATCCCACCCCATATTTACGATTGCCGGCAGAGGGGCGTCGTCGATCGGCGGTGTGCCAGTCCGGACCATCGCCTCGGCCACCAGTCGGGACAAGCGGATGGTCGCCAAAACGTCGACTTGCCAAAGCTGCTCCAGCCGTTGCTCCAGCGGCGCGTGCCATCTTCCGCCGGTCAGGATGTCGGCTCCCGCGTTGTTGACCCAAGCGTCGATGCGGCCTCGCCAATGCAGAACCGAGTGCACCAAGTCGCGGCAGGCGCCGGCATCCCGCAAATCGGCGCTGAAACATCGCACCTGGTTGCGACCGGTCACCTCGATCACCCGATCGGCCGTGCAGGACATTCCCGCCAGGTTCTTGTGCCCGTGGATGGCGATGGCATAGCCGCACCGAGCCAAGGCGACCGCCGTCGCGGCTCCGATTCCTGAGGAACTGCCGGTGACGCAGGCGACGCGCATCAGCGTGTTCTCCGTGTGTAAGCCATCGATTCGCGAGTTGCACCCGTTCCCGGTTGCGAGATCATTGTTGCAGGATGGGTGTCTGCTGGTAAGTACGTCGCGGCGCGAACCGACAAAGGCCGGAGGCAAAAAGAGCGAAGCCGCTCGGCATTCTGTAGAACGCCGCGCGGCTTCTTGCTCCTGATTCGCCGGGTGTGGCAGCAATCAGTGAAGGTGTGTGAGGTGGCGAGCAGCGACGCCATGGGGCCGAGCCACGGCTATGCCCGCTGGGTCCAGCGATACTCGCGGTTAGAACTCGCAGGCCACTTCTGGATCCCCGCACATGTGGAAGTGATTGTGGTCGATGTAGATGACTTCGACCGATTCCTTATCCTCCAGCGTGTAGGGAACGGGCCATCCGTTGATCGTTCGCTCCTCGAAGTAGATCGTGCACTTGTAGTGGGCGTGGTGCAACTGGGCCATGCCGATCAACGGGATGAACCGTGGTGGATCGACATAGTCAGCGATCTTGCACTTCACGATGCGGACGTTGTTGCGTTGGCGCTCGTGCAGCAAGGGGATGCCTCCACGTACCGGCCGGGCCTTTTCGAGCGCCTGCATAACCTCGTCGTCGCTGGGGGGATCCAAGGCTACCGGAGGGCCGCCAGCCGTGATGGGACCCATGATGGGAACGCGTTCGTAGCGCTCATGGACGTGGAATTTGAGTTCCTCCGAGTCCTGCAGATAGGGCGTGATGGGAACCGGAATTCCCAGCGGCCCCAAGTTGACTCCCTGGGTGATTCCTACGCAACCGGTTGTCGTACTGAGTCCCGCGCCAATGACCAGCAACATCAACCAGCACACGGGGCTGGTCTTGGCTCGAATTGGCGCTGTTGTGCGTGCATTTTGTGACATCGAACGATCCCTCGTGTCGACTGGTGTAGTTGGAAACGAGCTGCACCCCTATGCCCACCCGGCGTTCCAAAACGTAAGGACGCTCCACCCACACCAAGCGCGTGAAGGTCCAACATTCAGGGGAGGCTCTTTTCCCGTCTACGTCCATTTATCGTTGTTAAGGTACGCAGGACTTGCGGGTTTTTCGCGTTTTAAGCTCGGAAAAGTCGTTGCGATGGCCAAGACCTGACCGCGGGTGGAAATCGATCGAACGGTCGCTGAGCTAGCAATAACCGCCCGCGCAATGATCCTCCTGGTCCTCTAGCGCGTGGCAGATCAGCGACGACCATCGCGAAATTGGCAACGGTTGTGGCACGGCAGTGGGCTCTGGCTAGGGGCGGGGGCCGCAGCCCGGGCTGCCGGCCAAGAATGTCAGGTTAGGCTGCCCTGACAGCTTGAGCCGCATCCTGAAGTGCAGCCGAAGCAGTGGTTGGCAGTCGCGATCGGCAATCCCACCAGCGCCGACTCGGTCAATTCAGATATGTGTGGGCGACCGCCGGCGGGGATTGGGAGGTCCAGCATTTGGTTGAAATCGCAGTCGTAGACAAAGCCCTGCCAGTCGACCGAGATCATCGATCGGCACATCAGGTTGTCCAAGGTCGCTGGATTGAAGTGATCGATCAGCTTCTGCATGTAGGTCTCGTACTGCCCTTGGGCTAACAAATCCTCCAGAAAACGGCTGATGGGCATGTTGGTGATGGTGAACAGCCGGTTGAAGACGATGCCAAAGCGATCGGCCAACTGTTGCTTGTAATCGTGTTCCAATCTCTGCTGGTCCGGGGGCAGGCCCAAACCGACGGGATTGTAGACCAGATGCAATTCGAGCCCCGATCCCTCCCTGCCGTAACCCAAGTTGTTCAGCCGCTTGAGCGCTTCGATGGATTTGGCGAAAACTCCCGTTCCGCGTTGGGCATCGCAGTTTTCCTCCAGGTAGCAGGGGAGCGATGCAACGACAGCAACCTGGTGGGCGGCCAGGAAATCGGCCAAGGACTCGTAACGCGGCGCCAACAGGATCGTCAGGTTGCAGCGGTCGATGACGTTCCGCCCCATCGCCCGTGCCTGCTGGACGAGGAATCGGAAATTGGGGTTCATTTCGGGGGCGCCGCCGGTGATATCCAAGGTCGAGGCGGTGCTCCTGGCGAGGAATTCCAGGATGGCCTCCGCCGTTTCCCGAGTCATGCTCTCCTTGCGGTCCGGTCCGGCATCGACATGGCAATGCGTACAGGTCTGATTGCAGACCCGCCCCACATTGATCTGGACGATTTGCAAGCAATCGCGGCGGAGCGGCCCGGCTCCGATCGATTCGAGCTGGCCCGCGAATCGGCCCGCTGGAACGCGAGCGGGATCACCCAAGACCGCCAACTGCTCCTCGGGGCGAGCTAGGTCCGACTGAATCCATTGAAGTGTCTTGCGAACCACGATGCAATTCCCGATCTAAAGGCCAATGGAATGGGCGCACCTTCCACGGGGCAACCCCAGTATCGATTCTGGTGAGGAGCCGCCGAGCGGTTGCTCCGCGACCTGCGTCAGGGCTGGACCCCCCGCCGCGCCGGACTTGCTCAGCAACACTGCGAATCCGGGCCGCAGCAGGATGAGGGGGCTGCCGTCGTTGCGTGGTAGTCCTCCCCCTTGGTTTCTTGCGGGTGGCGAATGCGGGCGCGGCGGCACTGAAACGGGGCGGCCTGATCCAAGGGGATTTCTCGTCGCGGCGCGATGAACTCGAACATGCTGCTGTACGGGGCTCGCTGCAGGAGGCGGAATGTCTTGTCGCACACCGCCATCCGTTGACCCCGCTGGTA
>RFIQ01000557.1 GCA_003695565.1 Planctomycetota bacterium
ACCTGGCACCGCGGAAAATGCGGTTCGGCGTCAGCGAATGGATGGTCACCGCTGCGGGTGAAGGGGGCGAGGACGTGTACCTGCTATCCCCTGACTCCGGCGCCAAACCCGGTCAACGCGTCCATTAGCGACCTAGCGAGTCAGCTTCCTTTCTGGCTCATCGGGCGGCCAATCACAGCATGCCATCCCCAGACCAACGGAAGGTGCGCTCGAAGCAAATGGCTTTTCGTCGGAAATCCGGGTGCAGAGAGTAGGACCGAAGCGTTTCCTCGCGGAGGTATCATGATTGTGCCGCACGACGCCGGCACGGTAGAGATACGGCTGGCAGCAAGGATTGAGGAGCCAGGCGGATGGTGTGACCGTCGAATAGTCTAGTCTAGGAGATTGGATGTGTACGAACAGAAAGAAACGCTTGTGGGCGATTCTAGTGGTCGGCTTGCTGCTGGTCGCTGGAACCACGTCCTACATCCAGTTTTTTCTAGTTCGGCCGATCGGTAGCGGTCCAGCCGGGCCGCGCGTCGATCCGCGCTACTTTGCTAAGCGGTGGACGCAACGACAGGTCAAGTTGGTCGGAGTGGGTGACAGCATTACCGCGGGTCTAGGGGCCAAGTCGGCGGACCACAGTTTCTTCAATCGGTTGGTCCGAAATCCCGACGACGAGTATCCCGACATGCGGGGCATATGCCTGTCAGCAGTGATTCCTCACCTCGACACTGAGAATTTGGCCGTATCGGGATCGACGTCGCAGCAGCACCTGGACATCGTGAACGAGCGTCTGAGCCTGCAAGATCCCGATGTGTTTGGCCTGGTGGTGCTCACCACAGGTGGCAATGACCTGATCCACAATTACGGTAGAACTCCGCCGCAAGAGTGCGCGATGTACGGCGCAACCCTCGCCCAGGCTGCGGAGTGGATCGAAGGTTTCCAACGGCGGCTCGACACCATCCTGGACACGATTACAGCACGGTTTCCGGGCGGCTGTGAAATCTACTTGGCGAACATCTATGATCCGACCGACGGTGTCGGTGATGCTCCGAGCATCTTCTTGCCAGAGTGGCCGGATGGTCTGAAAATACACGCGCGGTACAACCGCGTGATCGCCCAATGCGCCGACGCGCGCGAGAACGTCCACCTGGTGGACTTATACAGTGCGTTTCTCGGCCACGGATCGCATTGCCGGCAGTTTTGGCGGTCGACCTACGTTAGCGACGATCCGTACTACTGGTTTTTCGAGAATGTCGAAGACCCGAATGATCGCGGGCACGATGCGATTCGCCGCGTTTTCTTGAACACGATACTGAAGTACTCCACGCTCCTGCCACGGGGACGCGACCGCAACGAGTAGAATCAATCCGTTGCACCGGAGTAACTATTTCGCAAATACGGCTTGGCGCAAAGGACTGCGGGTGGGCGATGAGCGTCGATGGCGGGAGTTACTGGGGAAATTGAAACGAGCCGGGGAACTGCTGGTCGGTGACGTGCTGCCGCACCGGCTCGGGTTGCGGGTTGTAGAACTCGCGAGGGCGGCCGCCGACGACTTCGGGTCCAATGTCATTGAGTGGGTACGGATCGTGGATGGCGGCTCGGGCCTTTTGGCGATCGATCGTTCCCTGCCCCCAAGAAAATCCCCAGCCAGGTCGATTGGCGCAGCCGGCCACCAACAATAGAACAATGGACGCGGCACCACCGGTGCGTTTAGCGAGAGAGTGCATGGCAGGTGATTCCTTCCTTGGACGCAACAAACGGCGGATGCCACAGTGCCGATCGGGGTATCGCGCCGATCGGGCTGCCGCATCGAGATGGTAAATCCCACTCCCGGTCAGCCGCCATAGCAATCCTGCGGCGGGAGACGAGAGCACGCCCCGGGGGCGCGGGATCCATGATTGCTAAGAAACGTATCGTGTTGGCATGTAGTCCAAATTGACCATCGATCGGCAGGCCCACGCAATGCTTGCAATCGTTGCGACCGATCGTCGCGCCCTACCTTGGCGACGCCCCGGGACTTCGCGCACGTTAGGGGGCTGGCTCGAACATGTCCAGCAAGACGGCTGCGCCGTTCAACTCGAGATTCGTCTTCTCCATGGCGGCTGGCAGGAGCGCCGACTGGCCGCGGCTCAGTTCCAATTCCCCGCCCGAGTACCGCAATCGCGCCGAGCCGATGGGAACGGTGATGATATGGAATCGGTCGTCACCGGCCAGGATATCCCCCGGTGCGATGACCCGGTCCAACACAAACTTCTGACACTGGACCAAACGTTGCCTGGATGCACTGGCGGTTGGTTGGGGCGTTTGCACCGTCCGCGGTCCGGAGTGAAAGTCGATTACGTCGAGGGCTTGGTCGATGTGCAGCGGACGGGGCTGGCCATCGGGGCCGACGCGATTCCAGTCGAACAAGCGAAAAGTGGCATTGGATGATTGCTGGATTTCGGCAACCAGCAGTCCAGCGCCCAAGGCATGGACGGTACCGGCAGGGATGAAGACCGCATCTCCCGGTTCAGGATGCAGGACGTGCAGCAGCCTTTCGACATCGCCGTTTGCCAAGGCGGCTCTCAGGTCCTCCGGCGAGACCCCAGGCTGCAAACCGGCATAGATCCGGGCTCCAGGCTCCCGGTCGATGATGTACCATGCTTCGGTTTTTCCCTGGTCGGGCTGGGGCATGCGGGAGGCATAGTCGTCGTCCGGGTGCACTTGAACGCTGAGGACGCGTTGGCAGTCCAAATACTTGAGCAAGAGAGGAAACCGCGCCGCGGCGGTACAGTGCGACCCCAGTAACCAGTCGGCCGCTGTGGTTCGCACGTCAGCCAACGTCTTCCCGGCCAACGGGCCGTTGATGATCCGACTGGTATGCGTCGGATGTTCGACCACTTCCCAGCTTTCCGCCCACACGCCGTGCGGCGGAATCGGCTTGCCCAACACGGTGCCCAGCTTGCGGCCTCCCCATAAATAGTCCTGAAAAAAAGGTTCGAACAACAGGGGGTAGGGTTGAGGCATCGTGGGCATGGTGTGCACTCTCTTCTTGAACTTGAATTGAGGTCGGTCCGCGGCCGCGCCGGGAATTCGGCTGATCTCCTCGTGTACCGGAATTCGCCGGGCGGGTTTCAGTTCATTCGAATCTCGGCACCCATTCGAATCTGGCGATTAGAGTATATGATGAACGACCGGTCGGGAATCCACATCGACGCAAGCAAGTTTGTCGTGGGGCGCCACGGGGATCGGCGTCCGCAGTGGATGCGGTACCGATTGGGTGTGCCCGTACGATTCTGGGGATCTTCGAGACTATGGCGAGTACCGTCAAGAAAATTAAGTCGGCCCGAAAAATGCCGGCCGACGACCTGTTCGAGAAGAGCTCGATGTCCTTCGGCGAGCACTTGGAGGAACTGCGCAAAGCCCTCACCAAGGCATTCCTGTGGTTGGGGGGAGGCGTGATCATTGGATTGCTGTTCGCCAATTCGATCGTACGGTTTGTCGAAGAGCCCCTGAGGAAAGCGATCCTCGATTTTCACGTCAAGCAAGCGCGGGAAGAATACAAGCGCGCCAATGGACGTGAACCCACCGATGCGATTGCGGCGTGGATGTTGACCAACGAAATGATGCCAGAGTACGTGTTCGTCGATCCCAATTCCTTCGCCAAAGTGGATGGGAATCCGGATCCGGCCGTGGTCGTCGATGGTCCCCAGGATGTTGCGGCGACGCCGACCGTGGCTCGTCCGGTCGCCAACCGGACGCCAATTGTTGACGAAGCCCACGGCAAGGACGCGGGAACGTCCAGCGCGGGTGGTGATGGGCCAGCGGATGGTCGGGCCGGCGAAGGGACGGCAGATCTTCCCGGGGCCGCCAGCCAAGACGCGAATCCCTCATCCCCATCCCAGTCGGTGGTGGGAGCCAAACAAGCACAATCCGGGACGGAAACCGCGTCGATTACTCGCCCAGATAGCCCTTGGGCAGGCGTGGATGAGCGGACGCTGGCCCGTTTGCGCCCGTTCGTGCTGTGGCGACCGATCCCTAGCAAATTGATCAGTCTGACGCCCATCGAAGGTTTCATGATCTGGTTGAAGGCGGGGTTCGTCGCCGGGTTTGTGATCGCCAGTCCTGGCATGTTCTGGCACATTTGGCAATTCTTCGCCGCCGGGCTGTATCCCCACGAACGCCGCTACGTGTACTGGTACCTGCCGCTGAGTCTGTTGTTGTTCCTGGCGGGGGTTTCCCTAGCCTTCTTCGTGGTCTTTCGGTTGGTCTTGGGGTTCTTGATGACGTACACCACGGGTTTGAATGTCGAATTCACGCCGCGGTTGAACGATTACATGTCGTTTGCACTCTTCTTGCCCCTGGGCTTTGGCATCGCGTTTCAGTTACCCATCGGCATGCTCGGGCTGCACCGCTTCGGCATCGTTACAGCCGATGCGTTCATCAAGCACTGGCGGATCGCCGTGTTGACGATTGCATTCCTCTCGATGTTGCTGACGCCGGCGGATATCTACAGCATGTTGGGGCTGTTCATCCCCCTTACTGCCCTCTATTTCCTCGGCATCTTGTTGTGCATCTACATGCCCCGCGGAGCCGGTTTGGGGGCGCCGCCGGAAGACCCGCGTGGGTAGCAGCATTGAAGCAAAGCTGCTCGACTAGAAGGGAACGTCGTCGTCCTCCTCAAAAGCTGCTTCGTCCAGCGATGCATTGGGGTCGGCACCTGGGGCGTCTCCGCCGGAGGAATCCAGTTTGCGAAAGCTCAACGCCTCGCAGCTCAGGAAGAACTTGACCTCTGAATTGG
Organism: Planctomycetota bacterium; assembly: GCA_003695565.1. Classification (GTDB taxonomy): domain Bacteria; phylum Planctomycetota; class Planctomycetia; order Pirellulales; family Pirellulaceae; genus Aureliella. The sequence continues at coordinate 4,766 of RFIQ01000557.1, forward strand.
GGTCGCGTTGCCACTTGCGTCCGCTGAGTCGATAGGTGACTTCGATTTGATCTCCCACGTTCAGGTCGTCGGCCAGATCGCACGCATCCTGGATGAACTCGACGGGGATGAAGTTCTGGAAGCGCCCCAGGTCCTGTTCGAGGACTACCAACCGCTTGCGAAAGCCTTTCTGGCCGTACGTCTTGGTTTCTTCGACTAAATGCACAATTCCGCTGATTTTTGCATCGCTCATGGTTCTTAACTCGGCGTCGTTGGGGGAATTCGGGTTCGGTGCTCAGGCGGACTTCACAGGGACTGGGCGGCGGCCGAGAGTCCCGGGGGCTCGCCCCGGCCGGTGGGGTCAGGAAACAAACCGGGGTCGAATCCCAGCGACAATTTTCCGGTGGCTGGGGTTGGCCCAGCGATAGAATACCGCTTGGGCTGCGTCGATGAAAGGACCGGAGATCGGCCCGCCGGTAGCTGCGGGAAGGGCGGTTGTTCAGGCCGTACAACCAAGGGGAGGACGGGGGATAGAGGAAGCTGCGTTGATTCCTGGATCGCGCGTCGGTTATGGTGGGAAGGCATGGGATCGGGGCGCCTTCCGGTGGCCGCGGGTTGATTCAGTGCTGAGAGTGGCGGATGCGCATGGCTTATTTTTGGCCAGGGTTTTCTCTGGCATGGAAACGTGGGGCTGCCGGCGGGCTGTTGGTGGCCGTCTTGTTTGCGTGGTGGTTCTGCGCGACCATGTTGGCCACGTGGGTTTGGCGCGACTGGTGGCCGGTTGGTGGGGTGTGGTTGTCGTGGGCGGGCATTCTGGTTCTGGCTGCCGGGCATGCGATTTGGGAGGCGATGCGACCGAACGCGACGCCGCGTCTGGAGGAGCCTGCTGAGCTGGCCACGGCCCACGATGAGTATCTGCGGGGGAATTGGTTCGAAGCGGAAGCGTTGGCGTTGCGCATGTTGGAGCGGGACCCGAACGATATCGCCACTGGATTGCTGTTGGTCGGAGTGCTGCGAGCCACGCAACGGTACGAGGCGGCGCTCGATCGATTGCAACAACTGGAGCTGCTCGATGCCGCATCCGCGTGGTGGTTCGAGATCCGGCGGGAGCGGCAGAGGATTGAATCGGCACGGGCCAGCGACACCGAGCCGGAGGAA
>RFIQ01000558.1 GCA_003695565.1 Planctomycetota bacterium
GATTGGGAATCGGGTTGGCGGGATCGCCGATCTGAAATGCATCGTAGGCTGGTCCCAGGTACCCGCCGCGGGCAGGCCACTGTGACGCCAGGATCGAAATGTGCCGTGGGATTTCGAGATTCTCAGAGCTTTGGTGGCAGAGGATTGCGCCGATCGAAGGATGCACCACGGTCGGGTCGGGACGCCATCCGGTCTTAACGTGATACGTCGCGCGCTCGTGGTCGCCCTCTTTGCTGACCAGGGAGCGGACTAAAGTGGCATGATGGAGCACTTCCGCGGTGGCGGGCAGCGTGTCGGCAATCTCGACCCCCGGGATGCTGGTGGAAATTGCCCGAACATCCCCGCCGATCAACGTGCCCGGATGCGGGTCGAACGTCTCCAACTGGCTCGGCCCACCTTGCAACCAGATCATTAACAACGACTTGGGCCTGGCTGCCGGTTGCTCCTCGGCTGCCCTGGCCAGGCGTTCGGCCAGTCCGGTCATCCAGGCGGTACCGCCGAGCGCAGCGCACCCGCGCACCATCTGCCGCCGATTCATCCGGTGCAGGCTACTGCATCCGGCCTGTTCCAGGTCTGATTGCAATCGGTTCACGGTTTCCTCGCATGTCGGTACTAGTGATTCCAGGAAAACTCGGTGGAGTTGATCATCGCCCAGTAGACGTCGCCGAGGGCCCGGGCGCGAGCATTCCCCGACTTGCCGTTCAAGTAACCGCGGAACACTTCCAATTCGGTGGTAGAAGGGTAGCGATTCAACACCGACAGGAACGCCAACTCGATGGCCTGCGTATCGTCTCCAACCAATTTGGCGATCCGCGAGGCGGCATTGTTCACCAAATCGTTCTTTGTCCGTTCGCGTGTCAGCTTCCCATTCATCAACACCAGACGTTGCGAAATCGTAACGGCATCGGCTTCGAATTCGTCTTCGCCGCGATCTCCGAAGCGTTTCAAGAAGTCTTGCAGGTCACCGTACGCCTTCAATCGCGTGAAAATGGAACTCGTTTGGTCGATAGCCGTCAATTTGCTGGCCTGCATCACATTGCCGGCTACTTGTTCCGGCCGCAATTGACTTAGCGGAAACACGGCCCAACATTCCTCGTGCGCCTCCGTAATGTCAAATTCCGCTCGGCTGTCACGATGCATCGCATTGCACATTGCGATGAGGCGCACCAGTCGTCGCAGATCAAATCCGTGCGTGCGAAAGTCTTCGGCCAGGATCTCCAACGGCTCAGGCAGCGATCCATCGAGCGGGATGCTGTCGACCGGAGCCACCAGCGGGCGGGACGTCATCAACGCCCATATGCGATTGACCGTAGCTCGAGCGAAGGCCCGGTTTTCGGGATGCGTTACCCACCGCGCCAGGCGTGCCCGTGGTTTGCCTTCCTGTGGCAGCAGATCCGGATAAAACGGCACGGCGGGGGATACGGTCTCCTCTTCCTCCGCATGCAAGTACTTGTAGCGATACTCGCGGCCATCCTCGCGAATCCCGCGAAACACAGGGTCGGGCAGGCCGGTGCCGGCGAAAAAGGCTGCCAATTGATGAAAATGCTCCTGCCGCCCGTCGATCGGATCTTGCGAGGTGCCGAAGTTCAGTTCACCCAGAAAATCATCATGGCACTGCAAGCAATCGATTCGCTGAGCCAGAAACGCTCGGGATGTGCGTCCGGCCAGACGAATTGGATCGGCTCGATTCTTCTCCTGGTCCATCGTAGCCGTGATGAAGTTTACTTGAGGCGTGTCGGTCCACAGCCCTTCGGCGCTCAACATCTCTCGCACGATTTGATCGTAGGGCGTGCCGCCGCGAAGCTGTTCCGCCAGCCATAAATTGAACTTGCGCCGGCGGAACAGCAGAAACGGGCCTTCGTTCGTGCCCACGTAGGCACGCGACAATCGTTCGGCGAAATAGTCCGACCAACGTCGGTCTTCCAGCAAGTGATTGACCCACCATCGCAGTTGGCGATCCTCAGGCACGCGTTCCACCGCGCGGATCTCCTCCAGCGACATGCCGGTTCCCACCAGCGCCAGCGACAACCGCCGCATAATTGTCAGGTTGTCCGCCGGCGGTGCGACCTGGACGCCGGCTTCAGCAGCCCAGGCATCGAAGCTGGCGTTCAGCGCCTGCAGCGTCTGGGGGAACTCATCGCGGCTAAAGTCGCTATGGACGCCTCGGGGAGGCTCGATGTCAGGGCGTCGCCGTAGGGATGCAGCCAGCACGGTTACCCCAACCAGTGCCACACCAATCGCCAGGCCGATTTTCGTCAGTCGCGGTGACCAAAAGCGCATGGGAGGTTACCTTGCCCTGTGAGGCGAAAAAACGGTCAGCAAAACGAACGGCGGCTACGCATGCGATTACCCAACGGATTGGTTTGCAGGTCAATTATGGCAGCCCACTCGTCGCGAGCCAGCCGTTGCCCATGATTCCAACTCGATTCTGCGCAGCGGGCACCCATTGCGACACCAAATTCATTATAGGCATTCGCAACTCCCGGACGATTCTTGCCAGGCGTCCTGCCAGAAGTGAGAAAAGAATGTGCAGCCTTTTGAATTCTCGCGTTGGCAAGATTTGGCAACGTGGGGCGAAGAACGGGGAAGCGCTCGGTGACTTTCCGGTTCCGATGTTCGCTGGCTCGCAGGGTCCTCTTGCCACTATGTACGAGGTACGTAGTGTGGCTCAAGCCCGCGAGGATCGATTAGAATCCAGATGGAACCGTAGTTGAAAAACAGGCCCTTGAGGCGATCATGCAGGAACCGCAGCAACACAGGGAATCCGTCGATGATGCCGGCCGAACCGATGCTGGTGGCGCGCGGGCTGCCGCTGCCGATCCGGTTGCCGCGGAGCTGGTCGAACGGGTGTTTCTGGCCGAGGTGGCGGAAGAGCTGCCCGTCGAGCCGGTGCTCTACGTTGCTTCGGTTGCGGCGAGCGCGGGGACGGCGGACGTGATCGGTACACCAGACAGTGCCGTATCCGGCTCCGCTCCGATCCGCCGGGGGGCCGAAGATCCTGTCCCGCCCGAACCGTCCCAGCCCCCCGGTCCATCATCTGGCCCGGATGTGCCGATGGAACCGACGATGGCGGAGGTGGCATCGCACACCGCCCCGGCCTCTCGATCCGCGGGCGATCGCCAGAACCAGCGGGTCGCCCGCGGATTGGGCCTGCGATGGTACCAGGTGCCGATCTGGTTCTTGGGACGTTGTTGGGATTTCGCCAGTCTGTGTACCTTGTTGGCAGTGGTGGCCGCCCTGCCCATCGTGCAATTGGCCAGTCTGGGATACTTGTTGCGCGGTGCGGCCAATCTGGCTCAAGGCCGACCATGGAAGGATGCGCTGCCGGGGCTGAGAACGGCGGGCAAGATCGGCACCTTCCTGCTGCTGGCCGCGGTTTCGTGGTTGCCCGTCTGGTTGATCAATGACTTGTCCTATTCAGCACAACTCTTGCAACCCGGTTCGCGCGGGGCCGCCCTGTGGCGCGGGGCCGCCGGCGCGGTAACCGGACTGTGGTTGCTGCACATCACCTGGGCCGCCCTACGAGGAGGACGCTGGTGGCATTTTCTGTGGCCAGCCCCGCTGCGGTTTGTGCGGGAAATCTGGCGTCCACGGACTTGGAGTACGGCGCTGGATCGACTGTACTTGTTGGTCCGCGGCCTGCGCTTGCCGCACCTGTGGTGGTTGGGCACGCGCGGAGCGTTGGGAGCGCTGGTATGGGTTAGCATCCCCGTGACGATGATGATCATCGGTTTGCGCGCGTTGGAGCTGGATGCCGCCGGAATAGTGGGAATCCTGGGGGCGCTATCGATGATCGGGGTGATGCTGTACTTGCCGTTCCTGCAAATTCAAATGGCTGCCGACAATCGATTCTGGGCCATGTTTCAGGTGCGACGCGTGCGTCGACGTTTTCTGTTCGCGCCTGGGGCCCACGCGCTGAGCTTGCTCCTGTTGTGCGC
>RFIQ01000559.1 GCA_003695565.1 Planctomycetota bacterium
ACCGATACCAGCATGATATTCATGATACCGACGCCACCGACCAACAGGGAGATCCCGGCGATGGCAGCCAACATCATCGTCAAAGTCCCCGTGATGATGCCAAACACGTTGGCAATTTCCGTCGTGTTGGCCACTTCGAAGTCGGGGGGTTGGCCGATTCCGATATTGTGGCGGTCGAGCAGCAGTGCGCGGATCTCGATTTCTGCCGCCTTCATCAATTCGGTGCTGCGCGCCGAGGCCATGATCACGTGCACCGTATTGAAGTTGCTGCCCTCCAGGCGTTTGCGCACCGTGGTATAGGGCATGATCAGCACGTCGTCCTGGTCCTCGCCGACCATATTCGCTCCTTTGCTCTCCAGCACCCCGATCACCTCGAAGGGGATATTGCGGACGCGGATCACCTGGCCGATAGGATCCGCAGTCTGGAACAGTCGCTCGACGACGGTTTGCCCCAGCACGCACACCTTGGCCGCACTCTGCACATCCCGTTGGGTGAAGAACTCGCCCAATCGCATTTGCCAGTTGCGCACCAAAGGGAAATTCTCATCGACACCGTAGGTTTCGCGCGCCGACCAATTGTTGTTGCCGTACACGGCTGGTGCCGCAGTGAAAACCATCGGCGTGGCAGCCAGCACGGCAGGACATTCACTGGCGATGGCTCGGGCATCATCCGGAGTCAGGGATTGGACCTGGCGACGCACTCCCCCACGCGACTGCTCGTTGCCCGGGATCACAAAGATGACATTGGTTCCCAGATTCTGGAATTCGCCCTGTACCAATTGACTGGCCGACATTCCTACCGAAACCATGGCGGTTACCGCAGCGATGCCGATGACGACACCCAGAATCGTCAATCCGGCCCGCATCTTGTTCTTAGCCAAAGCGCGGAGCGCGATGCGGATGGTAGCGGAAGCAATCACGGCAGGTCAGCTTTCGTCAATAGTTCGCCACGGATCAGCACTCAAACACCGAGTGGGTCGGTCACCACAGGCCCGGCGTGTCGGAGCCACTATGCTTACGGCTCGGCATGGCCCATTCACCCGCTTCTCGTGGTGTTTCTTACCCACACAGTCTATACGAGCAGGGCCGCTTTGACGACGCGCAGCCGCCGTGGGCTGCACGTCGCATATCCGGTCCGTCGCCGGGCCTATCGTCCGCGATCTCGATGGCTGAAATCTCGGTGCCAAAGTCCCGTGCGCTGCCTTACTCGGTACCTCCCCGCAACGGCGAATTTTTCCTGAAAAATCCCTATTTACGCCGATACCAGATCCTTGCCACAATACGCCCCGAAGTTTCAACGCCCCAGCCCTCCTTGTCGGTGCATGGCATCCGCCACGAGGGACCGTGGGTCAACAGCAAACGGGGCCGGCGGCTCACATGGATTCGGCCGGTCGGCGGCGAGAAACAATCCTCGCCCGATGGTAGTAACACGCAACGCAAGGAGTGCAGAAGTGCGGGTACTAAGTCTAGTGGTAGCTCTGATTCTGGGGATGCTCGCCCAAGCAGCGATGGCTCAAGAGGCCCAGCAAGCAAAGGCGGGAGGTTTGACCGTGGCCGTTGTCGATGTCGGCTACATTCTGCAAAACCACCCAACGATGAAAGCCGATATCGAGGCGATCGAGACGCAGATGAAGAATGCCGATGCCGAGATGACGCGGAAGCGAGATGCGATTCTGAAGCAGATGGACCAGTTGCGTGAGAAGTACGTCGAGGGAACCCCCGAGTACGAGCAGGAAGAGAAGCGGATCGCCGAGCTGGATACGCAGTTCCGCTTGGAAGTCGTGCGGATGCGTAAAGAGTTTGACAAGGCGCAATCCAAGGTCCTGTACGGCGTGTACAACGACATCAAGAAGCTGGTGGACTACGTCAGCAAGCAGATGGGGATTCAAATGGTTGTGCGAGTCGCCGGAACGCGCGAAGAAATCGATCCGGATAAGCCGGACAATGTCCAGATGCTGATGGGTCAAAACGTATTGTATTACGATGGACGCGTCGATTTGACCGACTGGGTGCTCAATGCACTCAAGGCGAACGTCGCGCAGAAGAGCGGTGCAGCGGCCAATCGCTGATCGCCAGTGGCGGGCTGGGGGCTGCGGTCGAATCTGCAGCCTCCGGTTTCCGGCGTTGGTCTGTCGGCTCCACCGGACCTCGAGGGGTAAGCGGAGCCGTCCGCCAGGTTGTGCATTGTGCTGATGCTGGATTCGGCGCACCGCGCACCAGACAAACAGAGTGTTGGCACGGAAGGAGCCGATGCCAGTCTTTCACCAGGGGCCGCTCACGGGCAAGGATGTCATGCGAGCCGCAAGGATGCAGCAAACTCTCAAATCGGCTTGCCGCGTAAGTGGGCGGGGCTATTGGTCAGGCGAGGTCAACACGTTGACCTTCCTGCCTTTACCGGAGAATTCCGGGATCCGCTTCGTGCGCAGCGATTTGCCTTCCCGGCCTGTCATCCCCGCGGTGGCCGAGGCTCGGCAGGCAATGCCCTTGCGTACCCGGCTGGCGACTGGCGGGGCGGAAGTCGACATGGTCGAACACGTCCTGGCCGCACTGTACGCGCTGCAGATCGACAACGTGGAGATTCAGTGCACCAGCGGCGAGATGCCCGGACTGGACGGCAGCAGTATGGCGTACGTACTGGCCCTGCAGACGG
>RFIQ01000560.1 GCA_003695565.1 Planctomycetota bacterium
CAGATATTCCCCGTATAATCGTCTTCGCCCGGATAGAGTCGTGTGCCGGCGAATGCGATTTCGTATTCCCGCCAGCGGGTGCCATCCCAATATGCGTAATGGTAACGATGATCCTGCCCCGCCGCAGGACTGCCGGAAGCCAAGCCAGCGCCACCCTTTTGCACGGAAAAGACCACGTAAGGCCACCCTTCGACTGACAGGTGCGCATCACTGACCCAAGCGACGTTATCGGCATCGCCACGAAAGAGGCATGTCCCCTCACCAGGCTGCTGTAATCCCTCGGTCAATCTGCGGATCGGGGAAGCATCGGAGCGATACAGCATCCCATGTTGGTAATACATGTGGTAAACGCTGTTGTCAAAATCTCTGGGATGACCGTCGGTATAGAGAAAGTGAAGAACAGAGCGACCATCAGAGGCATACTTCACATACGGGCGATGCCGAAATGCAGTCGGTACATCGATCACCACATTGCCCGTTTGCCACGTTTCCCCCCAATCATCCGACCAGGCGTAGGAAGGTTTGAACTTGCCGTCCAATCCTCGAAAGAAGTTGTACAGACGACCGTGTCCTTCGTTCTCCTCCGCCAAGAACAATAAGTTGGCGTAAGTAATACGTGACGATTCGCTGGGCACAAAACGCTGGAGGGGCCCCCAGCCACTACCCTCTTGCGTCATGATGCGGTAGTAAAAACAGTTTTCCGAGCCATGCTTCGCGAACACGGCAATCGCGCGCCCATCGGGGCGAACCCAGAACGCCGGAGCATCATGATCGTCTGCCTCCAACTGGTCCATCAACTCCCAACGTTGAACGGCCCCCGACTGAAGATCAATCGAAGTTGCTTCGATATCTCCATGGCGGTCGAGCGTGTCGGCGCCGTTGGCCACCGAACCAACAATCAATTTGTCGCCGCAGATCACTGCCCGCTCGTCTTGGAACCAGCACCACGCACCATCATCGTTCACCACGCGCGGCTCTTCACCAAATGCGGCTGACAGCAACAACAACCCGAACATCACGGCTCGCATGACTATACTCCTCCAATGCCAAACAGGATATCGAGCTCCACTTTATCCCTCGCATTGCTCGATCGTCAAGACTGTCAGTGCAGTATCGATCGAAACCACCTTCCCAGAAGCACACAAATATTCCGCGATAGACGGGCAGGAAGCCCTACATTTACACACCTTCGCAACACAGCGTTGCATGGCTGGCGTTTCTCAGATGCCACCCATCGGAGTAGAACGCAGGCACAGGTTACGCAGGTTCTCTACAACCGGGTGGTTTTGAATCGATCTGAAAGGAATTTTAAGCTAGTTTATTACTATATGGCCCTCCCCGATCGAGACATATCGAGTTAACATCGATTGCTCGATCACCGATCGGAGCAGACAGATCTGCTGTGAATTGCACCCGATACCTCCACTGCCCTGCCCACCACTAGCGGATGCTGGCCGATCCTTGAGCGCGAAGTAGTTGCAATTCAAGAGACTCTTTTTACTAACAGGAGACGACGCATGGCGAAAGCAGAGAAATCGAAATCACAGTTGATCCGCGAGTACTTGGAGAAGCACCCGGATTCCAAGACCAAGGAAATTCATGAGGCATTCAAGAGCCAAGGAGTTTCCTACCAACTGGTTGCCAAAGTGGCATCCGATTGGAGAAAGGAACAAGGCCTGACCAAAAAGAAGAGAAGACGCCCGGGCCGCCCCAGGAAGACCGCCGGTACTGCCGCCAAAGCGACCACAACGTCCAAATCATCCCAGGCCGTCGATTTGGGCTCTCTGGATGAAGGCGTTCGGTTCGTCGAACAGTGCGGCGGAGTCAATCAAGCGAAACAGGTCCTGGAAGTCATTTCCCGCATCTCGTCGATCGAATCTGGTAAGAAGAAGTAATCCGAAACCATGGTTTAGGTCACCGGTCAAGCACTCGGTGCCGCTGTGGGATACAATACAATCCATGCCGGCCGTTCGATCGATTTATCGAACGGGCCGGGATGGATTTTTTATTGGCGATGCGGAGTATCCGACGGCTACGGTAGTGCCCCAGAATCCGCGCAGCGCTTCAACGCCGCGCGCAAGCACGAAGAGAAAGCGAGAACAGCGATGCACAGAATCCTAGGCTATTTCTGCTGGGTGGTCACCTTGTGTTACGCAACTACCGGTGCGCCAGTGGCTGGAGCGGCTGAGGGCCCGCATGGCGCCTCCGGCCCTCCCAACATCGTGTTCATCATGGCCGATGACCTGGGATGGAAAGATGTCGGCTACGCCGGAGCGGAATTCTTCGAGACACCGCATATCGACCGGTTAGCCTCTCAGGGCATGGTATTTACGGCAGCCTATTCGGGTGGCCCCAATTGCTCTCCCACGCGGGCTTGTCTCATGACGGGCACTTACACGCCTCGGCACCAGATCTATACTCCGGGCGGGAAATCGAAAGGCGATCCTCGATACATGCGGCTGTTGGTGCCCGCCGTTGGGCGGAAGAACAAGGACTTGGAAGCGCTCGCCGCTGCCCAATTCCCGATTCGCAACTCGCTGGATCCCGCATTCGTTTGCATCCCGGAAGTACTCAAGACGGCCGGATATACCACGGCCCGCTTGGGCAAATGGCACTTGGGAGAGGACACGCAGGGATTCGATCTCAGTTCGGCCGACGGTGTAGGAGGCCCCGAGGGAAGTTTTTACGGCAATATCCATGTGGCGGAGAAGCTGACGGATCGGGCACTGCAATTCATCGAACAGAACCGCGACAGCCCATTTTTTCTGTACTTGTGTCACTGGGACGTACACTCTCCACATCGGGCGCGGGCGGAAGTCGTAGAGAAGTATCGTAAGAAATTGGATTCCATTCCGCGGGACCAGCGAAAGAATTTCAACCCGGTTTATGCCGCCATGATCGAGGCAGTCGACACCTCGGTTGGTCGGGTCACCGACACGATCGATACACTGGGATTGTCCGAGAACACGTTGATCGTATTCATTAGCGACAACGGCGGCCTGCCCAGCGTTTCCCAACTCGACCCGCTCCGCGGACAAAAGGGATCGCTATTCGAGGCCGGTGTGAGGGTGCCGGCCTGCATGCGTTGGCCAGGACGAATCGAGCCGGGTTCGACGTGTGATACGCCGATCACCAGCGTCGATTTCCTGCCGACATTCGCTGGCCTGGCCGGAGCCGAATTGCCGTCCTCCCAACCGGTCGACGGAACCGATCTATCGCCCTTGCTGGAGGGACAATCGATTGCCGAACGCAGCATCTTTTGGCACTACCCCCTGTATCTCCAGGGGCGGGGATTGACCATCGATTTGCCCGACGGTGGTCGGTATTCCTGGCGTGGCTTCCCCTCCACCAGCATGCGACGAGGCGATTGGAAATTGATCGAGTTCCATGAAGA
>RFIQ01000561.1 GCA_003695565.1 Planctomycetota bacterium
CGATGGAAACAGACGTTCTTCCCCCCGCATCCTCTTGCCTTCCCTCCCGACGGTCGGCCAGTTTGACATCCAAACCACGCATGGATAAACTCCAATCGCACCGAGTGAACTCCCCCACCCCTCACAAACTATTGAGCCCAGCTAAGCCGGGATGAATTAGATCAGATACTTGCAAAGAAACATGTAATGGCGAAGAAGAAGGCATCGGGTGATGCGAAGGAGCATGTCGCAATTCATGCTGACGTGATTTGCGCGAAGTGCTTTTCATTGGTCGACAAGAATGGCAGAGAGCGCGTTTCTATGTCAATGACTGGAGCGAATGAGGAGTGTGCACAAATCTGCATCTACGGAGATGATGATGAACCTCGAATTACGATGCAGGTTCATCGAGACGAATCTGCTATCGCTATAGAGCAAACCGGTTCCCTCCCAGGTGTATCGCTAGTAGTTTCCAACCGTTCTAATGGGATCGGCATTGCTGACTTACAAGGTAGACCCATCTACCAATGCGGCATTTATCGCGATCCAAGTCATGCTGGTAGAAACGGAAAGCCCGCAATCATTCTCCGCGATTTTGAGACTGGCGACGGGTGGGAGATCATATTAGGAAACTCCAGCAAATAAGGTGAATAACTATCCGGATCACCCAAGTTCGCGAACAGGCATTCTCCCTATGGATAAATCACTCCGCGAACTGGGTGATTGGTACCATTATCTCATGGGATCTGCATGGCCAAAGCAATTGAGGAGATAGAGTTTCTTCGACAGTCTGATTACGTTACCGCGTATCGACGGGATCCAGAGCGCGTTTGGGCTTGCCTTCGCCATCGATCGCCTGACGTGCGAATCGCTGCCATGAAATGCCTTGTGCATTTTGCGACGGATTCAATCGTTTCGCAAGTAATCGTCACAATGGCAACGTTCCCGTCTTGGAAAAATGGCGGAACCTATCCAGCTGCTCGCTTACTCGCGCCGCATATTTCAGTGGCCCAGGATGCTGCATTGATTGATGTCTTTCCAGAGTTGGCAATTCGTGACGAAACGGCATACCAAATTCTCTGCCAACATTGCCCGTCCGGACGATTGCAACAAGAGCTTGAATCCATACTATTCGACCCAGATTCCGATCCGGACACGTGCCACTTAGCGATCAAGTCAATTGCGGCAGTTTCAGGGCTAAGTCAGCGGGAACTTTGGGAACGTTGTTTGCGCCACAAGTACCAAATCGTTTCCGCGTGTGCCCGATGTTACTTGCAACAGCGAACGGGATAATTCGGATAGCCGCGGCCAGTTCTGACCGCGGCACACACACAATTTGGCATGCTGCTCCGCACTAGGGCGTGTCACGGCTTCATTTGGTTCTTGTATTTGGCAACTGCGGGTTTTCACCCACAGCTACATGCTGCCGCGGCTCCGCCGCTCCCACGCAGCGAACGGCTGAGAGGTGCCACGCGCGCCCACCAAGGCTTCCCAAACATGAAACATATATCTCAAAATTCGCGAAATCTTGACTGGAAAAGGAAAATAGCAACGGCGTGCGCCAGAGCGGCGGGTCACGCTGAATCTGGAGTCAATGTCAACCGCCGTCGCCCGGTTACGCATGTCATTCTGGCATGCGAGAAACCGTACTCTTACTCAGGACGCAGCCCGGTACTCGTACTCCTACTCGAACGGTGCACCATTCACTGAACCGATCCTCGACCACGATCGACTCGACGTTAGCCGGCTCTCAGTCGAATACGTCCCTTGATCGTTTGCGATCGCCAAGGATTTGAACGGCTATCACCGTCATGGCCGCGATCAATGGCTTCGCGCGAGGCAGACATGTTCGATTTCCTGTCGTTGTTGTATTTCTGGTTTTTTTTCATCCTGCTCCTGAAAGCGGAGTTCCTGAACGGACTATGGTACAATTCGGAGAGGGCAAACCTGCGGCGGAACTCGCACTGCTGGATTGAAATCGGAATCGTTGTGGCACCTGTGGCCATAGCCAGCGTCGACTTAGAGACTGGCATCTGGCCCGGGGTAACCGCCTTTTTCTTCTGCGCAGTGGGATGGTTCATCCTGACGGTTGTGGGCTTGACGGCCGGCGAGTACTGGGCCCGGCGACCGGGGCTCTCGGTGGAGGTGCCGGATCAAGGGGACAGCGACAAAGGCGCTTCGTGAATGCGTGCCAGACTGTCCTCCGCCGACCGAGCCCACTACACTTAAAAGGTAGCAACGTTCCGTAATGTGGCTTTAGTATTCCGCGGAGGGAGCATGAGCAAGCGATTGACAGCGATCATCCAACGTGAAGGCGACGGCTTCGTTGCACTCTGTCCCGAACTGGACGTAGCCAGCCAAGGAGAAAGTATCGAGTCGGCCCGAGAGAACCTTCGGGAGGCGCTTGAGCTGTTCTTCGAGTGCGCTTCTCCCGAAGAAGTTCAGCAGCGCATGGGAGACGAGGTTTTCGTGACTCAACTGGAGATCGCCGTTGGGTAAACTGCGTGTCCTGTCCGGATCGGAAGTTTGTGCGATTCTCCAACGGCATGGCTTCCGTGAGGTGCGCCGACGCGGGAGTCACATTGTGATGCAGCGAGTGACCGATGAAGGGACTACAACCGTGCCTGTTCCCGATCACCATGAACTTCGTGTCGGAACGTTGAGATCGATCATCAGGCAGGCCGGAGTACCGCGGACCGAGTTCGAGACCTGAACTGGCTGGAATCGGGTAGCCGCGCGCATTGCTGGTCGCGGCCCACACACCAGGCCTCCATTGTCCGCAGCTTGCTGTCGCCGTTTCACGGCATCATTTGGTTCTGTGTTCGGCAACCGCGGGTTTTCACCCACAGCTACATGCTGCCGCGGCTCCGACATAGCAAACGGCTAATAGGTGCCACGCGCGCGACACCACCTACCCGACAGATAGGGCCCACGCGCATCTCGAGCCATTGACATCGTTCGAGGCTCGGCTCTCCAATGCTCAGCAATCGCAGGATGTTGTTGCCGCAATCTCATGGAATTGATGACGAACACGACGGCGAGAGCGTCGCTAGTGGGGTTCCCACACGAATATCTCTCCTTTGCCAGGTACGGCTGCGTCCCCGGCGAATCGTGCGTAGGAGCCCTCAGTGGAAAGCAGTGGAAAGTCGACTCCCAGGGGGCGCAGTTCCCGGGCCAGCAAATTCATGAATACCGGATTGGACCGACCACTGGGACGAAAGGTAGGCATCATCACGATGGGTTTAAGCGAGATGATCGTGCCGCGCTGCATCCAGGCCCCGACGCGCAATTCGGCACCTCCCAGCAACAAGATCGTTCCACCCTTCATCTGCAATCCGGCAAAGTCGCGCGCCATGCCCCCGACGACGATCGTTCCGCGCCGCATCCTCATGCCGATCTCCAAGCCCGTGTTGCCGCCGATCAGGATCGTGCCGCGATTCATCCCGCGAAGGCTGCCACGGTAGGCCGCTCCCACCTGACCGCCCGCATCGCCCGACACGACGATCACTCCGCCCTGCATTTCGGCCCCGACCCAGTCTCCCGCATTACCCTGGACCGCGATGCGTCCGCCTCGCATGTACGCCCCCAGGTGCATCCCCACGTCTCCCTGCACCTCGATGCTGCCACGCGTCATGCCGCGCCCGATCCAGCGCACTTTGCGCAAGTCGCCTCGCACCATCACGGAATCGGAGGGGGCTCCTTCGATTTCAAAGAAATCCGCCAGACGACACGCCCGCTTGCCATGGAAAACGCGTTGCTGGGCGATTTCATTCATCGATAGACCGCACAGCACATCGGGGCAAATCACCTCTGCCTCGAGCGGTACCTGCGGTTCCCTCTTGAGAATCAGTTCTAGCATGGCTTCCGTTGGGATAGGTTGGTGCAAATTACGCGTAGCAAATCGGCGTGCCGTGCCGCCCATTGTGCGTTTCAGCAGACGATCTGCAACCGAGCCGCGAAACGCCGCCCACATGGCATCGTTCCAACTATCGGTAGCCGGTTCCCATCGCCAGGTTCTCGGTCGACCCCTCGCAGCCCCCATCGGGCTGAAGCGTTAGTGGGTTTGTGGTACATTCTTTGCACAGAGGCGTACGGATGCCTGGTCGGCAATTTCCGCACGCCGCGCACGGCTGCCTTCCGGACATCGGGCCACCTGAATGGGGTGCCCGCAATGGCAACCATTGCGACCCGTTGGGCGAACACTCCGCCCCAGCCGCGGGTTCGACGGTTGATTGCCACAGTGTTGAACAAGTGGATCCGGCTTCTTACTCGTTTGCCA
>RFIQ01000562.1 GCA_003695565.1 Planctomycetota bacterium
CAAGAAAGTAAAGTCCGCGTCCAGCAACCGCAGCACGCTCATGTCCTGACGCATGATTTCGGCGAAGAAACGCAGGGTTTCGTATTCGGACAGCACACGGATTCGATCGTTCCATTGCGGAAACCGTTGCCGATCGGGCTGGAAGTTGTCCAAGCCTCGCAACGTCAACCACTGGCCGGCGAAGTTCTGAATGAACTGGCTGGCGCGTCGATCTTGGACCATCCGTGCAATCTGACGTTGCAGTTCACCCTCGCGGCGCAACTGGTTCTGAGCTGCCAGACGAAACAAGGTCTCGTCCGGCATGGAGCTCCACAAGAAATAGGACAGGCGAGTGGCTAATTCGAATTCGTCCAGGTCGCGATAGCCGGATAGTCCCCGGCTCCCTACCGGTGGTTCCACGCGGAACAAGAACTTGGGCGAAACCAGAATGGCCTGCAACGCTACCTGGATGCTCTCTTCGAATGAGCCGCCGTCCTCCTGTACGTCAGTGGCGAGACGCACGAGTCGGTCCAGGTCGTCCGGATCGACGGGGCGCCGAAATGCGCGGCTGGCCCAGCGAAACAGGATCTCTCGAGCGGCCCGGGGGCGATCCTTCTCGTCGCGTGGCGTGGTAAAGATGATGCGGCGATGATAGGCCGACAACTGACTGGAATCCAAACGCTGACGACCTGGTTCCTGGCCGCTGAGTCGGACATGATGCAAGACGAGATTGCGATCCAATTTCTGCTCGCCACCACTGCCGGGCCGGTAGAAATCGTTCAGAAATGCTAAGCCGATCTCGCGGTTGCCCGCTCTCAGCCGCAACGGGATTTCGTAATCCCGCGGCGCATCCCGTTCGTTTGGGACGCGGATCCGACGCACGCCATTGCCGTCGACAAGCACTTGCATCATGCAGGGTTCGTCTCCCGCCTGATCACCGCTGGCCGTCACGGTCAAATGATATGTTCCCGACCAAGGAATCTGTTCGCGGAAAGTCGCTGCGCCGGAGGTGGCCAGCGTCAATTCGCGGTTCGCTTGGCCCGAATTCGCCCGGGATTGCAGTTGACCGCCCGCGTACTCGGCCTGGAACATTCGCGAAGGTGGAGGCGTCTGGATCAACGTCCTGGTAATTCGCTCGGCCTCCAGAAAGTATTTTTCCATCAACAAGGGCGGCAGCGTCAGGGTGTCGCCGATGTTATCAAACCCGTATCCCACGTCGTCGCCGGGAAACGTCGATGCCGTCTTGAAACTGGGCAAACCGAACAGATCGCGAATCGTGTTTTGATACTCGTTGGCATTCAGCCTGCGGAGCGTGACGTGACCGGGGTTCGGCTCGCGCCCGCAATCGAACTCGTTGATCACCGCCGAGATCCACTCAGTGAGATAGGCGCGATCCTCACCGGACAACTCCGCCGCATCGGGCGGGGGCATCTGTTTCAACTCGATCTTCATCAGCGCCTTCTGCCAGATGGCGCGCCCCTTCAAGAAATCGATTGGCCGGTCGAAGTGGTCCAAAGTCAGCCCCGCGTCCGGCTCGGCACCAGCGTGGCAGTCCAGGCAATATTCGGCCAGGAGTGGCTGGACGCGATCGCGTAGCTCCCGCGCGCGCTGATCCGGATCCGCCGCGAACACGTTGGTTGTTCCACCCAGGATGGCGAGGAGAATCAATGCGACGCGAACCATCATTTGCCCGGCGGTACGGTCGCCAGACGTTGTCCAAGGCCTCCAATCGACATTTCCCAATCTACTGCAGCTCCCTGATCAAATTGCCATGTCTGTGGGGGCCAGACCTTGGGAATCGTAACCCATGTCCCCTGCTAGCTCTGATTTTAGCTTGTCTCCGTCCGCGACGCGTGGCGCAACGACCAGATTCCTCGGCTCGCCGCCGGCTTGCCGCCGATGACCTGCACAGGGCGGATCCCCCTCCTTTTTACTCTCGTCTAGCATGGCTAATCCTTTTGCCGGCCATGTCGAGTATCGTTGTTTATTAGGGTAGGATAACTTTCAAAACTGCGTCCGTATGCATCTTGTATTGCTCAAAGCGTTCAATGTTGTAGATTATTGTTTGCTTCTGGCTCGCGGCGAGCAATTCAGTCCACAGACGTTGAGATTCCGTGTGGTTTGGCAAAAGGGCGGTGCGATGGAAAAGTGGGTCGGTTCGCTGTTCGTGATCTTTGGAATAATCATCCTGTTGATGAGCGGCCTTATGTTGGCCGCCCAACTTGGTAGCAACGTAGAAACGTATGGTGCATCGCCCGACAATCAGACATCTGCTTTGGTTTTTCTATCAGGGGTAGGGCTCGCCCTGATCGTGTTTGGAGCGTTGTTCTTAACGAAGATGGGGTTGCCGCTGGCGATTCGAGGTTTGGGGATTCTATTCTTGTTGATGGGCGGGCTGTTGGCGATTTCGATGTTCGTTCCCATCTTCAACGACTCGGAGACACGGCCATTTCGCCGCCTCAAATACGCGATTGGCTTGATCGTCTTGGGCGGTTGGATGGCCCGAAGTGGCAAATGGACGGACGATGAGTCCGAAGATCATGCCCAGCCGGCAGCGACGGGGGAACCCCTGGTTTCCGAAGATGAACCGAAGTGAGCTGATCTCATTGGTGGGTTGGCCGGTCCTGGCTCGCCGAGGGCTCGGGGCCTTCTTTGGGACGACATGCCTTGACGGGGATTTACAGGATTTCGTAGTTCAGGGGTGGGTTGGAGCGATTCCGCTCCCGCGGTGCGGCGGATAGTCGTTGTCGGGTGCCCCGAGCCAAGCCGCCGTTGGCCTGAGGAGCTCGACCCGTCGATCGCCGGGCTGACCTCACATTTTGACTCCTGCTCGATAGCGGTACTTTCTCCATTCGGGAGGCAATTCCCTGAACCGTTGGACCTGCAGATCGACTGCGATGCGCCCATGCGCTGCAACCTGGCTGATCGGGGTTGCGATGCTGAGCGGCTGCGCGCGGCAGGCCTACAATGAGCTGTACATCGAGAACATGGCTGCGGAGATCCGGGAACTCGAAGATCAGCTCTACGAGTACGACCACGAATACCGGATCCTGGAACAACACCTAGCGGCTCTACGGGCCGAGAATGAGCGACTGAAGGCTCAGGGATCGACTGGTGCGGGATCGACGTCGGGCGCGACGCCTCGACCTCCGGAGCGTTTGCCCTCCCGCGCGCCTGGTTCGATTCTCGAATTCGGCCGCCCTGCGGAGGAAAGCTCTGATTCCAACACGCCGTCGGGGGAAGGCGAGCGATCGGCGCCCTCCCAGCAACCGGAATTCAATCCGGACCAATTGGTCCCACCCACCATCGAGCCGGGGGAACCGATCGATCCTCAAGCCACCGGCGAGACCTTGGGCTTGCCCACCGACACGGAGGATCCTCTGCTAACCGAATCGACGCGGATCGAGATCCCCGGCAGGCTGGCATCGAATGTGCGCGAGATGAAAAACGCCGCCGACCAGGAAGGCGATCCTGCGCCGCAAGACCTGGAACAGGTGACCGACAGACGCGTCGTCGAACTGGCGTTTCATCCCAGCCTCACTCGGGCAGCAAACTTCGATGAAGAATTGGATGATGACGGGCTGTACCTGGTTATCCAACCGCTCAACGCAGCTGGACAGATGGTACCAGTCGCGGCAGATCTGGCGGTCGTCGTTCTCGATCCAGCACGGGAAGGGGACGCAGCCCGCATTGGCCGGTGGAATTTCTCGGCCCAAGATGTCGCATCCAAGTTGCAGACTATCGGCAGCAATCGCGGCATCCACCTTACACTGCCATGGCAGGGGCCCGACCCGATTGCCGACCGAGTCATCGTCTTCACCCGATACACGTTCCCCGACGGACGCCAGGTAATCGGCGAAAAGACGGTTTTCGTTAGCGGGCCCGACGGCAGGACCACCACCTGGGTACCCCGCGGCGGTGACCCAGCAGCAGGCCAGAACCAGTCAGTCAATGGAATCGTGCCTGCCGGTTTCCAACCCTCTTCGGCTGGGATGTCCAGTAAGGCGGCTGCAATTCGAATCGTGCGTCCGGCCGGCGGCAACCTTCAAGCGGAACCGGCGCCGGCCCCCACGGATCTGCCCGATCGCCGGCGGTGAACCGAAGTTTCTGCCGGCCGGCCAGCGCGTGCCAACCGTTTCCGCGCAGCCAACTGTTCCCGTAGCAAAGTGGTTTTCGCTGGAATCGGCGTGAACCGTCAGTTCCGTCGAGGGTTAGTCGCCCGGCTGTGAGGATGCCAGCAAACGA
>RFIQ01000563.1 GCA_003695565.1 Planctomycetota bacterium
GCTCCATTATAGCGCATCTTATTGTTTTTTCGCTTAACCTATCTAGTGAAGCTTGGCACATCTCGACCGCGACCTATAGTGCTGTAAAGCGTCGTTCATGGCCATGAGAACGCTGTGTCTGTTACGAACACCTGTTAATGAATTCTGGGAGTGAATGAAGATGAGATTGCGACACTTGACCGCGGCGTTGTTGGCCGCATTGACCGCGTGGACAACGATCAACTCGACCCACGCTCAGCAGAAGGATATTGTGGACACGGCCGTCGAGGCGGGCGCCTTCAAGACATTGGTTGCCGCGGTTCAGGCCGCCGAGCTGGTTGATGCTTTGAAATCGACTGGGCCCTTCACGGTATTCGCACCGACCGACGAGGCTTTTGCCAAACTGCCTGAGGGAACGGTAGAAGCCTTGCTCAAGCCGGAGAACAAGGACCAGCTCAAGACCGTTCTGCTCTATCATGTGGTCCCAGCCGCGGTTCCAGCCGCTGAGGTCGTGAAGCTGCGTGGAGCCCGGACGTTGGCGGAACAACGCCTCGACATCAAGGTCTCCGATCAGGGCGTTCAGGTCGATTCGGCCAATGTCATCAACACGGACATTCAGTGCAGCAACGGAGTGATCCATGTGATCGATTCAGTTCTGCTGCCAGCGACAAAAAATTTAGTAGAAACGGCTAACAACGCGGGAAACTTCAAGACGTTGTTGGCAGCGGCCAAAGCAGCCGGGCTGGCCGGCACGCTGGCAAACGGTGGTCCGTTTACCGTGTTCGCGCCGACCGATGAAGCATTTGCGAGGCTGCCGGAAGGAACCGTCGAATCGTTGCTCAAGCCGGAGAATAAGGGCAAGCTGGCCGCGATCTTGAAATACCACGTTGTGGCCGGTCGGGTTTACTCGGACGACCTGAAAGACAATCAGCAGGTGGAGACGTTGTTGGGCAAGAAAGCGACGGTGCGATTGTCGGACGTTGGTGCGAAAATCGGAACGGCCAAGATCGTCGCTACCGATATCGATGCATCCAATGGTGTGATTCATGTCATCGATAGTGTTCTGCTGCCACCGGAGAAGGAGAAGCACGCGAGCACCGCGACTTCGGCGACTGGATCAACCTGCAGCTCGGTTCAATCGACGACCCACGTTGGCGTCCCGCAGTCCCACCAAACCGTGCGTCGGTTTCGTTTGTTCCGTCGCCATTGATCTGGTTTGCTCAGCGCATGAGCGTTGACCGATTCGCGAACATTCAGTTTCCCGGGGCAACGCATCGTGGTCAGGCCGCGACGCGCTGCCCCGGGTTTTTTTTCGTAGACACACCATCCGTGAGATCGATGCGTCCACGGCATCCTCTCATCGTTCATCGCACGTCGGCGTTTGAATCAAAGACGTTGAAGAACGTGGTGCGCTGAGATTATCCAATGGCGAACGGATTTGTTACGTTCAACCAACTGGTTTGGGACGCCCTTTCAGGGCTACGATGGTTGGGCATTCGTTTTCCCAGGGCGGCGCTTCCCGCGGCTCCGCCGCTGTCGCTCTGCCCTGGGCTGCCATGGCACTGCCCCTTCGGGGCGAATTGCCATCGTGACAGTCGTGCACGTCTCATTCATTTTCGGCGCTCGGCGCTGTCCCGTTGTACCAGGAAGGCGGTTTCCGCTCTGCCCTGGGCTTTCATGGCGCTGCCCCTGCGGGGCGAAACGAACGTCGCGACACGCGTGCACGTCAAATCGATCATTCATTTTTCCGATCGCGCACGTGGTCAAATCCGATCCCGATGGTTGCACTTCACGGTTTTCGCTTCGGCGCAAATGACCCACGCCCCGCAGGGGCAGGACGATATCAGCCCAGGGCAAGGCCCCGCGAGCTCAGCTCGCGCGCGGCCGCCGCCCTGGGTGCGCGATCACGACCGATCCCAATAGCCCTGAAAGGACGCACCAACCGCGTTCCACTACGCAGATTTTGGGGCGCCCTTTCAGGGCTGGGATGGTTGGTTATCGGGTTTCTTTCCCAGGGCGGCGCTTTGGGCGGCTACGCCGCTGTCGCTCGGCCCTGGGCTTTCATGGCACTGCCCCTTCGGGGCGTGTTACCGTCCAACCTGCCTAACACGATGCACATGCGGACGACGCCGACTTTCATGGCGCTGCCGCGGCGGGGCGAAGGACGATCGTGACGATCGCGATACGCCCCGAAGGACGCACCAACCGCGCCGGCCCTTAATCGCTACATTCGCATCCGATTGATCTACCAAATTATCGCCCGAAGGGGCAGGACGATACCAGCGGTTCCAAGTTACCGCCCCGATCGCCCAGCAGGGGTAGGGCCATACCGGCCCAGGGCAAAGTCTCCTGCACTCCGCTCGCGGGCGGCCGCCGCCCTGGCTTAGCTGGACGATTTGAACGTTTTGGACTAGACAGCCGACACCTCCGGCCCTAGGATGGGTTGAACGTTATGAACGTTTTCAATCGCAGGTTCCTAAGTCCAAGGGGGTAAGAATGATCCAAGCAGTTGCCAGTCACGACCCACAGTCGCCGAGCACCCTACATCGCTTCAGTCGATTCTCGGGCGCCGACGGACAGGTGTGGGAGCAGACGAAACGATTGATGGCCGCAGACATCACGTACATCCCCAGCGAGACATTCGAACGGTCGTACACGGGGGAGGCCGCTCAGGTCGATGCGATTCTCGGAAGCCTGGAGGAGTCCAGCGGAAGTATCCCGCGCAACCTTCCCCCGCACCTTGCAGCACTGTGCGGGTACCGGTTGCTTGACGCATCGGAAGAAAGCCTGTTATTCCGCGAAATGAACTTCTTGAAGTACCGTGCGGCTCGCATTCGCGCGTCCGTCGACCCATCCGATCCCCACCCAGACCTGGTGATAACGGCTCTCCGCGCCCTGGATCGCGCTAGTCTGATTCGGGACAGCCTCATTCGCACCAACATCCGCTTGGCAGTTTCGATTGCCCGGCGATTCTCCGACAGTCCCTGCTCGTTCGATGAATTGTTGAGCGAGGCAATCTTCGTGTTGATGTATTCGGTGGAGAAATTCGACTCCGGTCGCGGGTTTCGTTTCAGCACCTACGCCTACCGGGCCATTTCCCGCCATCTGTATCGGATGGTCACCGAAACAGCCCGACAGGAAAGTCGCATGACGCGCGATGCCGAAGACTGGGCCTTCGAGGAAACCCTCGTGGCGGGAAGTTCGCCGCCCGCGGAGCGGTTCTGGACGCAACTGCGGGGGAATTTGAACGACTTCTTGCAGAAACTGGATCGCCGGGAACGGTTCGTGGTTCGCTGCCGTTATGCACTGGGCAACCACCGCACGGTCAAGAC
>RFIQ01000564.1 GCA_003695565.1 Planctomycetota bacterium
CTGGAGGGGTAGGTCCTCCGTATTTTCGGTTGTCGTGAAAGTACCAGGGCGGGAGCGTCGCAGTCAGAACCCACGAGAAAGCCCGGTTGGGGATTGGGGGCGTTCGAAGCCTCGGCATTCGAATTTGGACCACCTGCCACGCGGGGTGCAGCGTCTGAAGCAGATCCGAAAGGGCTCTGGTCATGTTCATCGTGTTTATCGGCCCTCCCGGCGCAGGCAAGGGGACGCAGTGCAAGCGGCTGGTGGAGTACCTGGGCATCCCCCAGCTTTCCACCGGCGAGATGCTGCGGGCGGTGAAAGCCCAAGACACGGCCCTGGCGCGTTGGGTGGCCAAGCACTTGGATGCCGGTGAACTGGCCCCCGACCACCTGGTGATGCGCATCGTGGCTCAGCGGTTGTCCGAGCCCGATTGCCAAAATGGGTGCTTATTCGATGGCTTTCCTCGAACCATTATTCAGGCCCAGTTGCTCGACGAGTTCCTCTCTCGACAGGGAAAGACGCTGGATCTGGTGCTGGACTTGAGGGTTCCCCAAGAAGAGCTGATTCGACGTTTATTGCGGCGGGCGGAAGAGGAGCATCGAGGGGATGACACTCCCGAGACAATCCGCTCGCGATTGCGCGTATTCGAGGAGCAGACGGCCCCATTGCGGGAGTATTACGCCAAACGAGGTTTGTTGGAATCGATCGACGGCACGGCGCCTCCCGATGAGGTTTTCGAGCAGATCCGCGCCATCGTCGATCGCCGACTGGCCCTGCGGGGACGGGGGCGTTGATGGACGGTGCTACCGACAGAGCGGAAGAACGAATGAAACTCGCCAGGGTGCTTCCGTTACGGCTTGTCAACCTGCGGGAGGCTCCGCTAGAATACTTGGTTCATCCGGCGCCGGACAACTGCCGTCAGGCGATGTAACTACAGACAAAACAAGAACTTGTGTAAACGAAGGAGCTTTCTGTGCCGCGTTTGCTGGGTGTTGACATCCCGAACAACAAAAAAACCGTGATTGCCCTTACCTACCTATATGGTGTGGGGCCGTACATCGCGCGGGAGGTGTGTTACAAAACCGGCATCGACCCGACCAAGCCCGCTCGGGATTTGGACGAGGATGAATTGAGCCGATTGGCGACGTTGCTCGAACGCGACTACACGGTGGAAGGGCCGTTGCGTCGTCAGGTTGCCCAGTCGATCAATCGGTTGCGCGAGATCAAGTGTTACCGCGGCTTGCGCCACCGGGTCGGGTTGCCGGTGCGGGGGCAGCGAACGCGGACCAATGCCCGGACCCGCAAGGGGCCGCGTAAGACGGTTGCCGGGAAGAAGGGCGTCAAGGACTTGCGGTAGCCTCTGTGCCGGAGCCAGAGCCGGCAGGGGCGAGTGCGTTTATTCGTGTTGCGTGTGAATTCAGTAGTACAGTCAGCGAGGGAATTCGGTGGCAAAGGTCAAGAGGCGAAGGCAGCGACGCAACGTTACGGTTGCGGTCGCACATATTCGTGCAACGTTCAATAACACCACGGTGACGATTACCGACACCAAAGGGGATACGTTGTGCTGGGCAAGTGCCGGTACGGCCGGTTTCAAGGGGAGCCGCAAGAGCACTCCCTTCGCCGGCCAAGTGGCTGCGCAGCAAGCGGCGGAGAAGGCGGCCAAGTTCGGCGTCAAGGAAATCGAGGTCCGGGTCAAGGGCCCAGGCTCGGGACGCGAAAGCGCGATCACCGCGCTGCAAACCGCCGGAATGACGGTGAAGGTAATCGAGGATGTGACTCCGATTCCTCATAATGGATGTCGCCCCAAGAAGCGCCGCCGCGTGTAAGCATCGCGACCCCGGGCGCGGGAGACGTGACGCTGCCGGGGATTCCTGGCGCGCGGCTGCCAGCCAAGCCAGCGTCCGACATCGGCTAACGAGACACTTCGTATAGGGATAGTGGTTATGCATATCAAGTGGCGTGGGTTGGAGTTACCAAGCGTCGTGCATGTCGACCAGCACACTCTGTCGCCAACCTACGGAAAATTTGTCGCCGAGCCGTTCGAACGCGGATTCGGCACCACGATCGGTAACAGCCTGCGGCGCGTTTTGTTGTCCGCACTTGAAGGCTCTGCAGTTACCCAGATCAAGATTCGCGGTGCCCAGCACGAGTTTACGACCATCCCAGGCGTGCTGGAGGATGTGACCGATATCGTGCTGAATGTCAAATCGCTGGTGGTCAAGAACCACAGTGATTCAACGCGCGTCATCACGGTCGAAAAGGATACCGCCGGAGTAATTACCGGCGAGGACGTGCAGACCGACGCCGACGTGGAGATTATCAACAAGCATCATGTGCTGGCGACATTGACCACCGATACGCCATTTGTCATGGAGATGGTGGTCGAAAACGGTCGCGGGTACATTCCCGCCACCGAGCATAGCTCGCGGGATCACGAAATCGGGATTATTCCCATCGACGCGGTGTTCAGCCCCGTGATCCGGGTGCGGTACGACGTGGAAGAAACCCGGGTGGGCCAAAAGACCAATTACGACAAATTGAACTTAGAAGTCTGGACCGACGGCTCGGTTGGACCGGAAATGGCCTTGGTGGAAGCCGCCAAGATCCTGCGCAAGCACTTGAACCCGTTTGTGCAATACACCGAATTGGGATTCCAGATTCACGCCACCGCACGCGGTGGCCCGGGATCGGCCGAGGCCCAATTGGAATCCAAACTGAATCAACCCATCTCGGCATTGAAGTTGGGGGTCCGAGCTGCTAACTGCTTGGAGAGCGAGGGAATCCACCTGATCCGCGAGTTGGTCCAGCGCAACGAAGATCAGTTGCTGGAGATTCGCAACTTCGGGGAAACTACGCTCAACGAAGTGCGCGAACGGTTGTCTACGATGGGGCTCCATCTGGGCATGCGATTGCCTTCGTCCCAGTCCTATCACTAGTCATTCGTCGAACAGACTACACACAGTCGAAGTAGAGCAAAGCGATGCGTCATAAACAAAAAGGACGGGTGCTGGGACGATCCCCCAGCCACCGTAAAGCGCTGTTCCGCAATTTGGCCAGCGCCTTGATTCTCACCGAGCGACCGGATGCGGATCTGTACCCGAATCCTCCTAAGGTGCCGGGTCGTATCGTCACCACCTTGGCCAAAGCCAAGGAGGTGCGTCCGATGGTCGAGAAGTGCGTCACGATCGCCCGCAAGGCGCGGGCCGCCGAGCTGGCATCCCAGGAATTCGCCACCGAGGCGGAGCCCAATACCGAGGCCTGGCAGCAGTGGCGCAACAGCGAACAACATGCCAAGTGGGTTGCAGCGCGAGCCCCGGCCGTTGCGGCCCGCCGTCGGCTGTTGCAGATCCTGCGAAATCGTGAAGCGGTTTCCATCCTCGTCGACGTCATCGCCGAGCGATTCGAAGATCGCCCCGGCGGTTACACTCGCATTCTTCGTTTGGCGACACCTCGGTTGGGCGATGCGGGGACCCGCGCCGTGCTGGAGTTTGTCGGCAAGCACGATCGAGTGATCGAACGCAGTGAACGACCCAGTTTCGGGGATGAACCGGAGGAAGATCAACAACCCCAGGAACAGCGCGACGAAGGTTCGGCAGACGAGGAACAGGTCGCGGCAGATAGCTCTCAACCGGTCGCCGAGTCGCCGGAGCCGGACGGTGACGACCAGGCACGCAAAGAAGACTGAGCAAAAGGAGAGATAGCCGATGGCCAAGAGCAAGAAGAAGAAAGAAGTCATCCACCTGGTCTGCGAAGACTGTGGCGAATACAACTACACGTTGAAACGACGCCCAGGTGGTGAAAAGTTGAAGATCAAGAAGTATTGCCCGCGCAATCGGGCACATACGATTCACGTCGAAAAGAAAAAATAACGCCCGGCTGTTTATCCC
>RFIQ01000565.1 GCA_003695565.1 Planctomycetota bacterium
GGAGCGGGCCGGTATTGGTGGCGCCGCGAGGGAGGCACTTCCGGCGGAAGTGCCCCACATGAGAAGCGTTGGCGTGAGGGCGCGATGCAAGCACCCTTCGTATCGCTCGGTATCCGATTTCCTCCATTTTGTTGTCGCGCGTAGGGGTGTCCGTTAGTCTAATAGCAGGTTAAGGGGCACCCTGCGCGTTGCCTTACCAGGCACCATGGCGTCGACCGGCGCGCGGTCGGGTGCTCGGGGGAGCGGTATGGAAAGCGGTCCGCCGGTCCCCAGCCGAACCAGTATGGCAAACGGATCGGCGGCGAGTGCTGGGCGGGGGATCGGGAGAATCGGGCAAAGTTAGAGGCAGGATAAACATGCGGGGTTCCGCCAGAACGCGTTGGATCAAGAGGGGGGCGATCCTGACCGGCCTGGTCGCAGTATTTGTTGCCGCCGTTCCGGTCGTCACGACCTTGTTGCGACCGGCTGCCGACCAGGAGCTGTTGACGCACCGCGTCAGCCGAGGGGATCTGGCCATCACGGTCACCGCCGACGGTACCTTGGAGAGTTCAGAGAACATCGAGATCAAGTGCAAGGTCAAAGGGGGCAGCACGGTACTGTGGGTGATCGAGCCAGGGACGCTGGTCAGTCCCGGCGACGTGTTGGTGGAACTAGATAAGTCACGCATTGAAGACAACATTACCCAGCAGCAAATTAACTACGAAACGGCTCTGGCCAACCACATTATCAGCCAGAGCGAGGTGGAAGTCGCCAAGACGAGTATTACCGAGTACCTGGAAGGGACTTTCCAGGAAGAAAAAGCGACGATCGAGAAAGAGATTTTCGACGCCGAGGAAGAGGTTCGGGCGGCTTTGCTGGCCTACGAGTCCGCGCAGCGGTTGGCGGCCAAGGGGATGGTAGGATCGTTGCAGCTCGAGAGTCGATCGTTTGCTGTTGAATCCGCCCGCAAGGACTTGGAGTTGAAAAAACGGCGGCTGGAGGCTTTGGAGAAATACACCAAGCAGAAGCGTCTGCAGGAACTGGAAGCGGCCCTGCAGGCGGCGGAAGCTCGCCTGGCTGCCGACGAAGCGGCACTGCAACTGGAAAAACAGCGACTGGAACGAGAGAAGCAGCAGCTCGAAAACTGCACCATCCGCTCGCCGGGCGCCGGTCTGGTCATCCTGCCGTCGATGGCCGAATGGAAGCAAACACCCGACATCGAGGAAGGCGCTACGGTCCACGAAGAACAAACCCTGTTGATGATCCCTGATTTGAATCAAATGCAGGTTAAAGTGGGCATCCACGAAGCCAAGGTGGATCGATTGCGGATCGGCATGCCAGCCAAGGTGCAATTGCAGGGTATGACGTTGATGGGCGTGGTTGATGAAATCGCGGAAGTGACCCGGCCGGCGGGATGGTGGACGGGAAACATCGTCAAGTATGACACGATCGTCAAGCTCGAATCGCGACCGGGGTTGAAGCCCGGTATGAGCGCGATTGTGGACGTGGTGTTGGCTGAATATCACGACGTGCTGACAGTACCGGTGGCATGCATCGTGGAAACTCCAGCAGGGTTCCTGGTATGGGTCAAGACCGCCACTGGCGTGGAGCGTCGCCGCGTTGAACTGGGTGACACCAATGACGAGTTTACGATTGTCACTTCCGGATTAGCGGAAGGCGACGAAGTCGTTCTGAACCCCACTGCTTTTCTCGAAGAAGCGAAACTTCAGGCACTGCGGACTGATCCGCAAGGTGCAGAGGAGAGCGAAGCTCAGCAAGAGCCGGGCCAGGCGGATGCCGCCCAACCAGAACAACAAGCTGCGAAGAAAGATCCGATCGACCCGGCAGCAAAGGCGGCAAAGAAGCCATGAAGGGAGCGCTCTCGCAAACCATCCACCTGGGCTTGAAAAGCCTGATGTTGCAGAAGATGAGGTCTGCATTGGCTGCACTGGGGATCTTTATCGGCACCACCACCGTCATCTGGTTGGTCGCCATGGGCGAAGGAGTCAGCTACCAGGCACAACAGCAGATCATGGAACTCGGTGCCCGCAACATCATCGTGCGCACCTTGGAACCCTCGGCCGAAGATGGCGGAGCAGAACGGGTCAAGGTCTATGGTCTGACGCGTGCCGATTTTCGGCGCATGTTGACCAACCTGCCCACTCTGGAACGAGCTGTGCCGATGCGCGAATTGCAGCGCCAGTTCATGGTCGGGGATCGGATCCTGGATGCCAAACTGGTTGGATGCACGACCGATTACTTCGAACTGAATCGGCTGGCGATCGCCCGCGGACGCTGGTTCAACGAACAGGACGACGGGGAAAACGTCATCGTACTGGCCGACGGTACTGCCCGGCGGTTGTTCCCTTACGAGAACCCCATCGGCAAACGGATTCGCATCGAAAGCGACGTGTATCGTGTGATCGGCCAGACCCAGCCGCGAACGCCGACTGCAGCCATTGGCGGAAGCATGGAAGCACGCGACTACACCTACGACGCCTACATTCCCTTGACAACCTTTCGGCACCGAGTGGGTGACCAGATCATGACTCGGGTGGGCGAAGGGTTTAACTTCAAAGGCGAAATCGTCGAACTGACGCAGATCACTTTGACGGTACGCGACATGGATGAAGTCGATCAGACCGCCGAGATCGTGGAGCATCTGTTGGCCAAGTACCATGATCAGGAAGATTATGCTGTGGTCGTCCCGAAGGAGTTGTTGCGGCAAGCCGCGCGGACGCGTGCCATGTTCAACGTGTTGTTGGTGATCATCGCGGGAATCTCCTTGCTGGTCGGTGGCATCGGCATCATGAATATCATGCTGGCCACGGTTACCGAGCGGACTCGGGAAATCGGTATTCGCAGAGCCTTGGGTGCCAAGCGGTCGGATATCATCCAGCAATTCCTGACCGAAACACTCGTCCTGACGGGCGGGGGAGGATTGCTGGGAGTCGCATGCGGACTGCTTTGCGGTCCCATCTTTCGCGCGATTCGCGGGACGATATCGTACGTTTCCCCAGAATTGCTGCCGCCCATCGTGCAAACGATCGAACCGCGCATTGCGCTCTGGTCCGTGTTGTTATCCGTGTTCATCTCGTTGGGCGTCGGCTTGCTATTCGGCATGTATCCGGCTCGTCGCGCGGCCATGATGCATCCTATCGAAGCTCTCCGACACGAGTAGGAATCGGCCTGCCGTCGGCATAAGGAAGAATCTCGATGCCCTTTGCAAAACTTGTATTGGCCAGCGCCGTCTGGCTTTTGTTTCAGATCGGATCGCTGTCGGCACAGGGTGACGAACCTTGGACCCGGTTCCGCGGTCCGACCGCTCGTGGCGTGGCGGCCGATGACCCGCGCCTACCGAGTTCCTGGAGTCGCACCGAAAATGTCAAATGGGTGGTCGATGTGCCCGGCTGGGGATGGTCGTCGCCGGTTGTCTGGGGGGACAAGGTGTTCGTATCGACCGTCGTCAGCGACGTTCCCGGTGAGGGCCCACGAAAGGGTTTGTACTTGGGCGAAGGGGTCCGCAATCCGCCGCCGGGGACGCACCATTGGTTGGTGTTCTGTTTCGATCTGAATACGGGTAATCAATTGTGGCGGCACGAGGCCCACACCGGCCGGCCTCCAGTGCCACGGCATCCCAAGAGCACCTATGCTTCGGAAACGCCTACTACCGATGGGGAGCGGTTGTACGTGCTGTTCGGGGACGTGGGGCTCTACTGTTACGGCTTCGATGGCCAATTGATCTGGGAACATCCGATCGAGCCGAAGAAAACGCTGTCCGATTTCGGTGCGGCGGCATCGCCGGTGGTTCATGGCGATCAGGTGATTATGGTTTACGACAACCAGGAGCAGTCGTACATCGCCGCGTACGATGCGGCGACAGGGAACCAGCGCTGGCAGACCCTACGCGATGAGCCTTCGACCTGGGCC
>RFIQ01000566.1 GCA_003695565.1 Planctomycetota bacterium
CGAGGACGCGGTCCGACTCCAGAGAGTCGGGCTACGGGGGGACGCGGTCCGACTTCAAAGATGTCGGGCTACGGGGGCAGTGACTGGTGATCCTGGCGAAATCGGCTATACTTCGCGATTTGCTACTGGCTCAGCCGGGCGGGCAAGGGGATCCGCTGGAGAGGTGGATCGAACAGGTGTACTTGAACGAAGGGTGCAAGAACGTGGCGACCGCGCCTTCATCGCAAACAGAAACCGAGCAAACCGCGTCCTGTCAATTGGCGGAGGAACGCGTGGTGGTGCTCGATTTTGGTTCGCAATACGCTCAATTGATCGCACGGCGGGTCCGTGAGCAAAACGTCTACTGCGAGATCCTGCGGCATGACTTGCCGGCCGGGCAGATTGCGGCCAGGAAACCGGCGGGGATCATCCTGTCGGGCGGGCCGTCCAGCGTGTACGCTGCTGACGCACCCAAATGCGACCCGGCCTTGTTCGAACTGGGCATTCCCGTCCTGGGGATTTGCTACGGCATGCAACTGGTCTGTGACGCGTTGGGCGGGCGGGTCCGACATTGTCAAGCGCGGGAGTATGGCCGGGCCGTATTGCACATTCATCAACCCGGCGATCTGCTGGCTGGCTTGCCCGAAGAAACCGACGTGTGGATGAGCCACGGCGATCAAGTGGAGGCAGTATCCGAGGACTTCGAATCGTTGGCCCGCACCCCGAACTGTTCCAATGCCGCGGTGCGTCACAAGCGATTGCCGGTATATGGATTGCAATTCCACCCCGAGGTCACGCATACGCCCTTGGGGGGCATGATTCTGCACAACTTTTTGTATACGGTTTGCGGGTGCGAAGGCAAATGGCACCTCAGCGATTTCGCTGAACAGACGATCGATGCCTTGCGGCAACGCGTGGGCGGGTCGCGCGTGATCTGCGGGCTGTCCGGGGGAGTCGACAGCGCCGTGACCGCCGCCTTGTTGTACAAGGCCATCGGTCCGCAACTCAGTTGCATCCTGGTGGACAACGGATTGCTGCGGAAGGACGAACAAGCGGCGGTCATCGCGGAATTCTCCAACCACTTCAAGACCGATCTGCACGTGGTGCAGGCGGAAGATCGATTCCTGAGCGCCCTGGCGGGGATTACCGAACCTCAGGAAAAACGCCGAATTATCGGGCGGTTGTTCATCGACTGCTTCAAGGAGGAGGCCGCCCAAATCGCCGATGCGAGGTTTCTGGCTCAGGGGACACTGTACCCCGACGTGATCGAGAGCGGGGCGGCGCCGGATGGGCCTGCCGCGACGATCAAACTGCATCACAACGTGGGAGGATTGCCGGAACAGCTCGGTTTCGAATTGATCGAACCATTGCGGGATCTGTTCAAGGACGAGGTGCGCCGACTGGGACTGGAACTGGGGTTGCCCGAGCCCCTGGTGTGGCGGCACCCGTTTCCGGGTCCGGGGCTGGCCGTCCGCTGCCTGGGTGAGGTGACGAAAGACAAGCTGGATATTCTCCGCGAGGCGGACCACATCGTGGTTTCGGAGATCAAGGCAGCCGACTTGTACCGCCAGACCTCCCAGGTCTTTGCGGTGTTGTTGCCGGTGCAGAGCGTGGGAGTGATGGGGGATGCCCGCACCTACGAAAATGCAATTGCCATTCGGGCGGTCAATACGGACGACTTCATGACCGCCGATTGGAGCCGCTTACCATACGACTTGCTCGCCCGCATCAGCACGCGGATTATCAATGAGGTGCGCGGCATCAACCGCGTATGTTATGACATCAGTAGCAAACCGCCTGCAACCATTGAATGGGAGTAATCTGCGTGGCATCCCAAGCGATTCTGATGGCTGGAATTCCCAGCGAGAATCCCTCCCTGTACCATCGCGTTCGTTTCGCCGTGGGCGATCCGGCTGCCTGGGTCGAGATCATGGATGGGAATACTCGGTGGACCGCTTTTATCGTGCGGGACATCGAAATGAAACGGGCTCGCTCGCAGGTCCGCGCTGACCACATCGCTTGCCCCGCCGACTATGCTCCCGCCGGGGGCTTGTCCGGCGATCGGGCGACGGCGACCGCACAGGCGGTGGCGGAATTGTTGCGGCGTAAAGGGGTGACGCGAGCGGTCGGCGATCGTACGTTGCCCCTGATCTATGCCTGGCATGTGCAACAGGCCGGCATCGAAATCGACTATGATCCCGGACTGGGGGTCGTCGATCGCCGAACCAAAGACGATCAGGAACTGGAGTGGCTTCGCGACGCGCAGGGCGTGACCGAAGCTGCAATGGAGATGGCGTGTCGTACCATCGCCCGGGCGCGCGCAGACACCCAGGGTTGGCTGCACGACGACCAGGGACCGTTGACCTGCGAACGCATCCAACAGGCGATCAGCCTATTCCTGCTCGAGCGCGACTATTCGACGCCGCACGGCTCGATCGTGGCGACACCCCCCCAGTCGGCCGACTGCCACGAACGCGGCAGCGGGCCGATCCGGACGGGCGAAGCGGTGATTGTCGATATCTTTCCGCGCAGCAACCAAACATTGTATTGGGGCGATTGCACTCGGACCGTGGTGCATGGCCAGCCGCGGGAGGAGCTGCTGCGGATGCACGCGGCCGTGTTGGCAGCCAAGCGGGCCGCTACCGAGGCAGCCGTCGCCG
>RFIQ01000567.1 GCA_003695565.1 Planctomycetota bacterium
CCGTTTGATTGCTGGTTAGCCTGGCCCGGGGACTAGCATCCGCCGGTCGGACCGACTCGACCCCCGGTTCTACGAACGCGGTTTGCAATGCGCGATCGACGCGCCAAGGTTGCAGGAGGCCATCGGCCATCAGCAGCAGTGCAGTTTCTTCCGCCTGCGCCGAGTGGCGCACCAGCGCAATCGGTTCCCCTGCCGCTCGCCCTTGCAATTGGATACGCTGCGCCGGTTCGCACAGGAGTACTTGCCGGTCCGATGTCAGCATGGCCAGCGCGGAACCGGCACCGCTGAGAATCGGAATCCACTGCAGGTCTGCCAATTTCGTTTCGGACGGCAAGTGCGGTTGGTAGACGGCATTGGACTCCAGGTCCAGCAATTCCAACAATCGCTCCGTTGCGTCGTACCAGGCAACCCAGCGCCCCGCCGGATCCAGCGCCAGCTTGCCTCCGCTCTGGGGGCGCCACGGCGTGCGGGTAATGACTTCGGGGGGACTATCGCCTTGTGCGGAGAAATGCATCAAGTCGCCATTGGCGGCCAGGCACCACCATCGCTCAGTCTGGTCACCGGTGGCTGCCACGATCCGTGTGGGGGACGTTGTGAGCTGCGCCGATTCCAGGCGGGCGGTGATGGGGTCGTAGTCGTCGAGGGACGCATAGCGCGGTGTGGCATCGGACGATGCAGCGATTTGGAGTTCCGCGGCGTGACGTCGAAGGGCGTTGCGGTAGGCGGAGTGTTGCACCTGGCCCACATTTTCGCCCGCCGCTAACCGGGACAGCAGACGCATCAGACCGGGCGGCTGCATTCCCGCCAGTTGCGGCATGCGCAGTTGCACCCTACCACGGTCATCCAGCACCACCAAGGTGGGAGCCGTCATTACGCCGAACAAATCCCGACCGACGGCTTGACGATCAATGGCCAGGCGACCAGGCAGGTCCCAGGCGCTGGCCAGCGTGGCAAAGGTGGTTCCCTCGGCGGGCTGCGGTTCTGCCCAGACGGGAACCAGCAGGAAACGATCCTGCAAGTTGTTGTCTTCCAAGGCGGCGGCCATGTCACGCAACAATCCGGCCGCTTTGCGGCTGGCCGGGTGATCGGCCAACCATAACAACAAAGTTCCGCGACGACCGAATTGTGCGTCGGAGCGATATACCACCTCGGCATTCGGGCCGGATAATTGGAAAGCCGGCGGCGTTTCCGCCAGCAAGGGATCCGGTTTCGAAAGCGGCTTGGGGACGAACCGCACCAATCGCATTTCCGTGTCCTGCGGCTGGACTTCGAATTCCGACCAGTCGATAGGGCCATTCGCGCGTGCCCCCACCAGGTCGACGAACAATTCGATGTCCGTCACGCGGCGATCGTCCAGCATCGCAGGGGATAAATGTGCCGGAGGGAATTCGATGCGGCGCAGCAGACGCGAGGCCTGGTCGATCCACAATCGATAGACATCCCCGTGGCGATGCACAGCAATGCGCAAACACGATCTCCCTCGCAACTGCGCGGGGGATTCGAAACGAACCTCGGTGGCGTCATCCAACAAACCGTCCAGCGGACGTTCGTCCAGCAGCAGGTTCAGTTGCACAGGAAAACCGGCCAGGCCGGCCGAAAGTTTCTCTGTTACGATGGCATCCTCCAGCAACCAACTGGCCCGCAGTTGACGGGGGAACCGGCGGCTGAGGATCTGTCCAGCGATGCGCTCGTCGCCGTCCCGACACCGCAGATACCACCGTCCGCCCGCAGGCCCTGCCTGGACGGAGTAGACCTCCAGCCCCAATCGTCGTTGGGTGCGATCGATGGCCACGCGCATCGGCGCAATATCTTCCTCTGGGCGGCCGTCCAGGCGGTACCGCAAGACGACCTGGCCATCGTCGCAGTAGGAGTTCAGTTTCTGGTACACGTCGATGCAGCGGCGCAAGGTGTCCGCGGCCGAGGTCGTCGAGTCCGCGGCCGGATTCTGGCTGCGGACCACATCAGAGCTGGCCTCTCCCGGTGCCTCCCCGCCGCAGCCGGGCAGCAGGAACACCAGCAACACCAGCAATCGACCAGCCAGTGTCGGGGCTATTTCGGATTCTGAT
Organism: Planctomycetota bacterium; assembly: GCA_003695565.1. Classification (GTDB taxonomy): domain Bacteria; phylum Planctomycetota; class Planctomycetia; order Pirellulales; family Pirellulaceae; genus Aureliella. The sequence goes on from RFIQ01000567.1 coordinate 2,067, forward strand.
CGCCCGGCAATCGAACTCAGCCAGTAGCGTTTCCGTAGAGCATGGCGCATGGTCGGTGGCTTTGGCTTCCAAGGACAGAAGAGTGCATCGTCGCCGAGCACCTGTGGTGAGACGGTGGGGAGCGCCGCACGGCGCTGGTGCCCCTGGCTAGCGCAAGGGTGCGGAGCAGGCCATTGACGGCATCGCCCGGCCCAGTACCCTGCTCTGTAACCTGCGGCACCCACTGCTGTGGATAGCAAATATTCTGGCGGGGGCACAACACCGCCCCGCCAATGGTTGAACAATGCCAGCAATGGATGGAACCTGCCAGCAAGTCGCGGCAGGTCCGAACCAGACTCCAACGTCGGTGCGATCATGCCTGCAATCGAACTGAGCCTGAGCGAACACGTGCGTTGGACGTTGTCGGTGGAACATGCCCGCGTACGGATGTTCGAGCCGTGTGCTCCGCCCTGCCCGGATCTGACCACGGCCGTGGCGCAGGCCCTGGGCCACCCGCTCGACTTTCCCCCCTTCGATCAGGCCGTCGTGCCGGGAGATAGACTGGTTCTCGCCGTGGAGAGTTGTCTACCGCAAATCGATGCGCTGGTTCCGGCGATCGTCGATTGGTTCCGGCAGCGTGGAACTCCCGCCAACAATATTGGTGTGGTGGTCGCTGGCGTGGGTCAGGCACATGCCCCGGCGGTGCAAGAGCGTTTGGAGAAGCGTCTGCAGGCTCTGGTCGGTTCTGGTGTCGAGGTAGAAGTCCACGATGTCGACAATCCGTCGAGAATCGCATATGTCGCCGCCAATGCCCAGGCCGAGCCGATCTACATCAATCGCGCGATGATCGATGCCGACGTGGTGCTGCCCGTCCTGTGCGCGCGGGCTGAACTGGCCGTCGATAACTTCGGTGGTTTCGGCGTGTACCCTCTCGTTTCGAACCGCGACACGCGCGGCACCTTCTATCGATGGCAGAATGCCAGCCCCGCTCGGCAGAATGCGGCGATGGCCCAGCGGGCTACCGAAGCGGCCTGGTGGTCTGGGATGCACATGGCGGTCCAAGTGATTCCGGCTCCCGGTGGTCGGATCAGCCAGATCCTCGCCGGCAGCTTTACTGCGGTCACCGAACAAGCGGGCCAGCAGATGGCGGCGAAGTGGACGGCAGACATGCCTCCAGCCGATTTGACGATTGCGACCTTGGACGCCGATCAGTTCCAGCAGGATTGGATGGCGGTGGCGCGGGCGTTGCACGCCGCCAGTCTGGCCACGGTCGAGGGGGGAGCGATCGTACTGTGTTCGCAGGCTGCACCACTGGCCGGACCCGCCTGCCGGATTCTCAGCCAGGGGAAGGCCAGCAGCCGCGATGTGCAGGCTCAGCTCAACCGTCTCTCCTCCGACGATGCTTTGGCTATCGAGCTGTTGGACCGCATCACTCAGTCCACGCACCTGTACATCGCTTCGCAGTGGCCCGCCGAATTGGTGGAAAGCCTAGGTGCTTGCCCGCTGGTCGATGCACGTGACGTGGAGCAATTGTGTGAAAAGGCGTCGGCAATCAACGTGCTTCCCTCCGCCCAGAACTGCTGCGTCGTCCACGGCAATCCCTGAGTCAAACGACAGTCAACCTGATGCATGCTGGTGATGACCAGGCCCGTCGCGCAACGCCATGCCGCGGGACTTTATAAACAGCGCGCCGTTTTCCGCAAGCGTCCATCTGGCTCATCTGCCGCCATCCCAGTCGCCTCACCGAGCTACAGCAAATGGCGGGCTTTGATGTCGAGGTAGCGATTGACCAGGGGGCTGGTCATCTCCTCGGGAAAAACGTCCAGGGTGAGCGTCCCGCTCGATTCCATCCTTCGAATTACCTGATGCCGCCACAACAAGATTTGCGCGGCCGCAGCGCTGCGATACAGCACCGCCGGATCGGGGTAGGGATGGTCGGCGGCCTGGAATACCCGATGATCGCGCATTAGCACGACAAGGGGCAAGTGGCATCCCACCAGATTGTGCATGTAGTTGTATATCTGATCGGCATTTACCTGGTCGATCACGTTGGTCACCAGCACGACCAACGAGCGGCGTCGGCAGTGCCGCGACAAATACAAGAAAGCCTCGTCGTAGCGCGATTGAACCAGTTGTGGAAACTGATTGAATCCCGCGTGCAGCAATCGATTCATGTGCCGCCGTCCGCCCGCCGGGGGCACGTAGGTGTGCACCCGGTCGGAGAAGCAGAGCATACCGACCGAATCGCCTTGATCGAGCGCAACGTAGCTGAGCATCAGAGAGGCATTGAACGCATAATCCAGCAGGCTCAGCCCCTCGAACTGATTGGTCATCATCCGACCGCAGTCCAGCAGGAAGATCACGCGCTGGCTCTGGTCGGTCTGGAATTGGCGGACGGTCAACTTTTGACGGCGGGCCGTCGTTCTCCAATCGATGTGGCGGTAGTTGTCGTCGCGCTGGTAGTCTCTCAGACGCTCGAAGTTGTTATCCTGCCCGACCTTGCGCGTCCTTCGCACACCGATCTGGCTCAGCCGATTGGTGCGGGCCAGCAACGCATACTCGCCGATTTGTTTGATATCCGGATAGACGTGCAATTCGGCCGGGTTCTGCAGGCGATGCATCTGCTGCCACAACCCCAGTCGGCTGCGAAGTGCCAGGTAGACGTATTCCAGCGAGTAGGCGCCACGGCGCTGCGGGCGGAAGGAGAAATCCAGCGTGGCCCGCTTGCCAGTGGGCAGCACCAGTTCGCGCTCGGCAGGGGTCAACTCCAGCCCGTCGGGGCAATCGTCCGTCACCCGCCCTCGGATTGTCCGTCCCGATCGGTTGAGCACGGCGATCTGTACCGGGTGTCGAGAGGCCAGTGAGGCCACCCGCAACATGGTCCGCACAATCTCGATGCCGGCCACGGGAGGAAGCGTCACTAGATCGATGGCTGCAACCAGGGCGGTCACGGCGCCGACTGTCGCCGGAATCATCCACCACCAATCCGGCATCCAGGCAATGGGCAGGCTGAGTGCAAAGACGAACGCGCACAGGTACACACAACGCATCGTCGGATAGGTGCGTTGAAACCGCATCAACAGCAGCAGGGGGAGCAGGGCCAGAGCCAGGACCGTCCACGGCGTAATCCCCCACTGCAGCAAGGAAAAGCTCGCCTGTTGCGCTGTATTCATCGGTTCGCCATAAGGAAAAATCGCCGGTGGCCGGACACTTGCCACGGCTCATGCAGCCGCGCCGCGCGGTACTTCGATGCTGCGCAGCAGTTGGCGCAACTCATCGTCAACTTTCAAACCCTCGACCTCGGCTTCTGCCGTCATGATCACGCGATGGCGTAGGGCTGGCAGGGCGATATCCACCACGTCGTCCGGCGTGGCGTAGTCGCGACCGCGGAATGCGGCCAGGGTGCGCGCACCTTGCATCAACGCCAGGCCGGCCCGTGGGCTTGCCCCCAAGTGAAACGACGGCCAAACGCGGGTTTGTCGCACAATGCGGTTGATGTATTTCACCAGTTCGGGCTCGACGTGGATCTGGCCGCCCGCCGCCGTCGCCGCCATGATCTCCTCCGGCGAAGTCACCGTTTGGATATTCGATTCCATCTCGCGATTGACATCGATTTGACGGCTGTGCAAGACCAAGATCTCTTCCTCTTCCTGCTCGCTGGGGTAATCGACCACGACTTTGAACATGAACCGATCCAACTGGGCTTCGGGCAGATTGTACGTGCCCTCGCTTTCGATCGGGTTTTGCGTGGCCAGAACCAGGAACGGCCGTTCGATTGGATGCGTCTGGCCATCGACCGTAACCCGATACTCTTGCATGATCTCCAACAGGGCAGCGTGGGTCTTCGCCGGAGCGCGATTGATCTCATCGGCCAGCAGCAATTGGGTAAAAACAGGACCCGGGCGAAAACGGAATTCCTGCGTCCGCATGTCCAGCAAGGGCGCACCGGTGATGTCCGAGGGCATCAAATCGGCGGTGAACTGAATGCGGCCGAACTTGCAACCCAAGACTTTCCCCAACGTGCGGACGAACAACGTTTTACCCATTCCTGGCAAACTCTCGATCAACACGTGCCCGCCGGAAAATAGGGCGACCAGGGTGGTGGACACCAGTTCCTCCTGGCCCACAAACACTTTTCTCAATTCGGCAGCAACCGCATCGAATAATTCTTTGGTAGATCTCATTGTTTGAAGTGTCTCGGCGTGTATGAGGTGGATTGGGGGCAACAGGGTTAGGGGCTTTAGGGCGCATTGCCATGCGTAGCGCCCTGGCCGATCGAAGCGATCTGCGACTCCGGTGCGGACTTCGAACCCGCGGAGCCCGACGCGGCGGAGTCGGCTGGGCTGGCGGCCGGCTCGGCGGAACCGTCCACCGGCCGGCTGCCTTGTGGCGGCGTTTCCGTTCTCAGTTCTCGTACCAGCCACACCGGAGGCGGATCGCCGCGCACGGTCGTAAAGTAGTCGGCGATGGCGCGCAAAGCGAACATCCGATCGCGCGTCCGATGCAAGAGTTGCCCCAACGCTTCCACATGCAACCCAAAATCGCTGGTCGTACGTCGTGGCAACCGGCGCGGACGCCCAAAGATGGGCAACAATGCCATGCATAACAGGATACCCAACAATGCGGCCGGCATGGTCACGGCTGACAAGGGCCACACCGTGAGCATCTCCAGACCGATTCCACGTTGGTTCTGCTCGGGCACATTCGAGATCAATAAACCGAACCGGTCGTACGCCAGCAGACCCACGCGGCGAGCGGGCAAACAGGCCTCGACGAGCCGCTCGCCCACCCTTCGATGCAGCGGATCGACCAGCGACCCGGCCAGCAAGGGCGCGCCGTTGGCGACCACCAGGATTTGACTTCCCTCGGTCGGGCCGACCGGGATGCGATATACCAACGGCGTGCCATCGTCGGCCTGCAGCAGGATCTCGTGCTCGGGAATGTTCTGGAAGGCCTCCTGCCACTCCTCATCCGTCTGGTATTCCCCGTACGACCACACGCTGCGGCGGGTCGATTCACCGCCGGATGGCGGCAGGGACGGACCCGCGGGACCCGGCGAGGAGTTGGCGGTGATCCAGGAGGGCGTCTTGTCGCGCCACTGATCGGCGGGCGGCAGCAGGGCAGTACGCACGGGCCAATATCCCGTACGGTCCGCCAGATCCTCCGCCCAGGGACCGGAGAATCGCGTGTAGCGGTGCTCGATGCGGTTCACGTCGAAATAGCACCAATCGGCGAACGTGTTCTCTGGAAGTTGGGACACTCGCAGGTTGAATTCTTCGATCTGTCGGCGAGCGATCTCCTCCTCCGCGCGGCCCTGTAATTGGGCGGGCACCTGATCCAGCGTGCGCTGACGATAATAGATTGCGGCATTGAAATCGCGGCCGAAGTAGACCACCGTGCGTCCGTTGCGCCGTTCCAGCCACTGCTCCAGCCACCGCCGCGCATCGCGTCCCGGTGGGCCGTAATCCCGCCCCACCAGAACCAAGGCATCGAACGTCTCCAACCGAGGCGACAGTTTGCTCGGCAGAAGGACCTTCGCTCCCGCCGCTTCCCACATTTCCTGATGGAATCTCAGGCCGTTGAGGCTGTTGATCGCTGGCCGGCCTCGCACGGCGCCAAAATCCTCGACCAGCGGAGCGCGCCAGCATCCACAGGTGGCCATCACCGCCGCGCACAACCAGATTCTCCACCAGCTCATGATCCGGATGCCTCCACAGTCGAGGCTGGCCGGGCCAGGGACGGCTCGTCTTCGGTGAGCAATCGATGGAACTCCGGAAGGGCATTCCACACTGAACGGAACCGTTCCTCGCTGATCGGATGGTTGCCGAAGAACGCGTCCTCGAAGACCAGCATGGCCAGTTCGGTGATCGGGTACAAAGGAGACGTGGGGCCCAGTTCGCGCAGGTACATGCGGTTGGTCTTTCCCTTTTGCAAATCGATCTTGCGCGTTTGGTCCAGCACCAGCAGAATGTAGCCGTAGACGAGAATCACCGCTTGCCGATACGCCCCCTGCTGCATCCAGTGTTCGGCCAGCGCCAGAGGGTTGGTGTACTCCGCGCGGTTGGCCTCGAATGGCAGATCGTCGACGCGGGCCGTGTCGATCACGATGCTGCGAGCCTGCCGACGTGCAATTCCAGGAGCGTAATTGCGAAAGGCGAAATAGCTCAGCAATCCGATGATAATCAGCAACAAGATCCCCACCAGGGTCACGACGACCGCCGAAACGATATCGCTGTAGTTGGAGCCCAGCCCGCCCCTTCCTCGTGAATTGGCGATCTTGGTAGGACTGGTCCGATTTTGGCGGGCCGTCCAACCTTCAACGCGCAGCGGATCGTCGCGCAAGGGGCGCAGCCGAGGTGGTCGGTACCCTTCCTCTTGCGGGTCGAACCATACGGTGCGAGGCAGTCCGCGCACCACCGCGTCCGCGTCGACGTCGGTCCGGTCCTCGGCACCGCCCCCGGCCGACGTCGACACGACCACCATGCATAGCATCAGGCTGAGCACGCCCGGCAGGATCCGCCTCCGGCCATGAGTGCGCCCGTCGGCCACTGTGCGGGTAATGCAATGTGTCATGCTACAACCTCTTCGATCGCCCCGGGGCCACCGCTGGCTGGCGGCGTCATCGCAGCCCGCTGACGCTCTCCCTCGGCGCGCATCATCAACTCGATTTCCCATCCCTCCATGCGGATGCGACAATCGAGGTAACTCAAGAAGCGAAAGACGGCCGCAAACAATCCCACGCACCATAACACCGCCGGAAGCAAGATGTAATCCCACATTGAATTCCAGGTCCATGTCCCCGTCGCCGTTCCTTGGATGAACAGCAGTGTGCCAGCCAGGCTGCACGCTAGCAATGTCGTCGCTATCATGCAGGCAAAATGGCGCACGATGTTATCTCCCACCATGAAGCGATGCAGGTTGGCGCTACGAGTTCCGTACGACGGGGGAGACTTGGTGCGCACCAGCCACGGACATTTCTCCAGCCCCAGTATCTCCGGGGCAAAGGGGCGGGTGGCCCGCACCAGCACGATGACCGGCAGCAGGCCGAAGAAAAACCACGGTTCTACTGTATAATCGAATGCGACTTCATGCGAGGTGAACAATTCCATTGCCCATCCTACCAACCCCAGCCGCACGACGCCCAGAATCGCCATCCACTGGACGAATCCCTGACGCAGTTCGGCGAGTAACTGGGAGATGGACAACCGTTCGAAAAAGACCAGGTTACCCAGGACGATCGAAGTGGGCAGCGAGGCGATTTGGAACTGCATGTAAAACAGCCCGATCACGTGTGCGGCATGCCGCAGGCGGACGGTGGCTTCGGGGGTATTGGTACTCTCTGCCGCCAGTATCGCATCTTCGCTGAGCATGCCAGCCGTCAACCATAGGTCGATGGCCAGCAGGGGGATTCCCAACAGGGCCATGGAAGCGAGGATCGGACGGGCATGCCGCCGCAGCACGACCAGGCTCAGGTCGAACAACTCGGGAGTCGAACGCTGACGAATCGCCAGTTCGGTACGATCAAGTTGCACTGCCATCCTCCGCCGGATACCCCAGGACCACAAAATAGAACATCAGTAAACTGCTGGAAAAGACGGCCCACAGCGCTTTGAAGAAATAGGGCAGATCGCTGGGCGATAGCAGGCCCTCGGTCAAAGCAGCCAGTACGAACAGGACACCGGAAACGGCCATGACAGGGACTGCTTCGCGAGCACGCAATTGCATCGATGCCAGCCGAGTCATACCGCGCGTGAACAACCAACCCGTGCCGATGCGCAGTCCAGCAGCGGCGGCCAGGGCGATGGCGGTCAATTCGAAGGTGCCATGCGCCGTGACGAATTCCAGGAACTGGTCGCCGCCGGGCGATTCGTCCCGTGCCATGTATCCGAAGGAGGCTCCCAACACCGTGGCGTTGTAGGCCGTCGCGTACAAACCGGGGATGATCAGCGGCCCGAGTGCAAAGCACTGCAATCCGATGCCCGTGTTGTGTTGAATGTAGAAGGCGACCATCCACAGGTTCACCTCGTTATCCCGCCCGAATTCGAGGTTTTCGAAATTGGATTCGAGCTGGTCGATGTGCTCGCTGCCCAGAATCCACTCGGCCGCCTCGGGGAAGCGCGTGGCATCGTACGCTACATAGGTGGCCAGCGTGAACAATCCGAAGAACAGAAACGCACATACCTGCACGCAGCGGTCGCGGAAAATCTGCTGAGGTGCATCGTGGAATGCAATGCGCCACCACTCGTGGACCTGGAATCTGCGGGAACGATAGATTGCATTGTGCGAACGGCCGACCAGATCGTGGAGATAAGCCACCGTTTCGGGGCTGAGCCGATATTGGTCGGCCAGTGCCAGGTCGGCGCAAACCGACCGGTACAAATCGCTCAACTCCATTACCCACGCCCCGCGTCGAATGCGGCGCAGGCGGCGTGACTCCTGCAGCAACTGCTCCAACCGGTCCCAGCGCCGTTTTCGCTCCTCGAGCACTTCGGCTAACGTCCTCATGGTCGCGGGTCTCCATCCGAGAATTCTCTGGGGGGTGCCGCCCTCGATGGGCTCACCGGGGTGGTCGCGGTCCCTCCGACAGTGGCCAGAGGCACCGCGGGCTGCAGCGTCCGCCGCATCCGATCGCGCCCCGCCTTTTGCTGTTCCTCCGACATGAACGTCCGCACGTACAGGGCACACAGCAACAGGTCGGGGCTAGTGTCCTGCATCAATTCAAATTGCTGAATCAGCGGCGTGGCCAGATGCCGAGCGATCTCTCGGCGGCGGGCGGGACTCAGACGACCGCGGTTCTCCATGTACAGCCCGATGGTTTGTGCCAGCGAATGATTGACGCGGAACGCAGCCGGTATCAATTCCGCCAGCCCGAATGCCCGCGGATCCTCCGGCACAAACTTGCTCAACCCCCGCCTGGATCCTTCAACGATGACCATCGTGCCGGCCGCCAGGTCGCCGATGCGCTGCATGCGAGGCGACAATAGCATGACCGCCAAGCCCAGCGAAAACGTAGGGATGATGTAAGCTGGGGGAGCTTCCGGGTCGAAGATTTGCAACGACAGGAACAATCCCATGTCGCCCGATCGCAACAGGTTGCGCAAGGCGGCCTGCATGCCATTGATGGGTCGGCCATCGGTCGAAATGCTGCGCAGACCCACCAGCATCTTGCCCAATGTACGGCCATTGAACCGCGTTTCAAAAAAGATGCCATAGAACCAGCTCAGGAAGAAAAACAGCAACACACCCAGCACGCCGGTCAGCGTACCGCCCAACGGGATCTGGGAAAAAACAAGGCCGGTCATGAACACCAGGCCGATGAAGATGACGCATCGTGCCAGGAAGTCGAAAATGAATGCCGGCAGACGCTGAAACGGTCCAGCCAGGCGGTATTCGAACGCGATATTTTCAGGCGTCACCACACGTACCCGGCAATCGATTTTGTCGGACGCTGTAGACATGGATTTCAAGTCAGGGTTGTTTTGCCGGGACACCGCTCCCAGCATAGCAAACCAGTGAGATTCATTCCAGGTTGCCGCGGGGATATCAGTGCGCGGCAACGATTGAGGTAGTCCTTGCATCTACTCCAATGGTAGCCACCGAAAGAGCGTGACCGGGTAAAGCCCTGGGGGTAGAATGTGTGTCGCCCAATCCTCGCCGAACGTCACGGTGTACAGAAAGTTGCATGCCTTCGGCCCTGCGTTGGACGAACGAATTCATTCGTTTCTGGTAGGGTGTCATGGTGGTGTTCCTGTGGCTGGCAGGAAGGTCGCTCCCCGCGATCGACCGACAATCAAGGCTGCCTCACCCACGACCATCGCGCAAGCTCAAACCGCAGCGAAGCGAACGAAAAAGCAACAGAGAGCCAGCCCGATCCAACCAGCGCGGACAATCCAAGAAGCGGCAAGAACCATCACAGCGCTGACAACCGCTACAGCGCGGAAACCTGAACGCAAGCAAGAAGACGCGTCACCAAGAAACGCCAGCCCCCAAACCCGCGAAGCGGCTTAGTTCAACGTTGGGAATAACGAAGTCGCGTGAGTGGACAGTTTAGCAAAGTTGACCGGGCAACGCGACTTTCCTTTATTCCTTGGTTCTGTCCCCTTCTATGGCCGAGTGGGACGTCCGTCTAACGTACCACGATACTATGCCGAATCCCGCCTCGATTATTGCTGCGCCAATCGTGAACTGTACTAACGACGCGACGAATACGACTTCCGGCCCAATAGTGATGCGATAACGGCCAGTGTTGACTTGGCGCATCCAGAGAAGGGTGGCAATCAATGCCGATGCGGCAACCACAATACAGAAGCGCCACGTTGATTTGACCCCTACGAGCGAAGCTAGCAAATGAATGAAAATTGGCACGCCGACGGTAAATGCTGCCAGGGAGAGCCAGCCGCTTCCCTCAATTAAGTCC
>RFIQ01000568.1 GCA_003695565.1 Planctomycetota bacterium
CTCTACGGACAACCTCAGGGACCATTACGATTGTTTGCTGGCTGCTGTTTGCTGGCTGCATTCCCCGCGATCGCGTACCGATCCCGGTTGCTTCCAGCTCGCGCTGCGCTCGAGGGCCTCTCGTGCGAAGCCGAGCCTGGCAATGTGATCGTCCATGCTCCGATGGGAAACTCGGTAAAACGTACTACGTAGCGGGCCGCTTCCTATTATGCTCGACTCGACGGCGGAAAGCCACCAAAAGATGACGGAATTGTCACGGCCTGACTGCAAGCTGGTCATTGGGATCGACGAAGCAGGTTACGGCCCGAACTTGGGCCCCTTGGTGGTGGCGGGTTCGGTTTGGTCGGTCCCCAATGCTTTGGCAGAGCCTCAATGGAACGCTCGGTTGGAGCCAGCATTTGCGGATTCGCCCTGGACGGCGGGCAGCCGCCACGTACCTCTAGGGGATTCGAAGCGTTTGTACCAGCGGTCTCAGGGCTTGGATACCTTGGAGGCGGGTGTTGTTTGCCTGCTGAGCCTAGCGGGGGTTCAGCCCGGCGCGATCCAAGAACTGGCCCCGCGGTGTATCGACTGGGATTGGCAAGCCCCGCATCCGCCATCACAGGGGGGAACACACCGAAGGAATCGCGTTGGATTGCCGACCGAATGCCCCCCTTGGTACGACATGCTGTGGAATGCGCGGATCCCTGAGAGCGACAGCCATCTTGGCGCGTTGGATGAGTGCGTGCAATTGGCCGGCGAGGTCCTGAAGCGTCATGGCATGCGGCTGTTGGGTTTGCACTGCGTCCTGGTCACCGAGCCCGATTTCAACCGCAAAGTCGAGCGATTGGACTCCAAGGGGCAGTTGTTATCCGAGACCAGCCTGCAATTGGCTCACCGCTTGATGGAACAGTACTACGGCTCGCACACCGAATTGGCAGGGTGTCCGATCGAGGTCTACTTCGATCGCCAAGGGGGACGCAAGAATTATTCTCCCCTGCTGATGCAAGAGTTTCCGGACACCTGGTTTGCAACAGGCGAGCTACGGGCGTCGCGAAGCAGTTACCACTGTCGGACCCGCCCCTGGCGGTTTTTCTTCACCGTGCGTGGAGATTGCTTTCCCCCGGTAGCCGCCGCCTCGATGTGGGCTAAATACATGCGGGAAAGGGCCATGCAGGCACTCAATGCTTTCTGGCGCTCGCACGTTACCGACTTGCTACCGACGGCAGGGTACCCGCGGGATGCCGTTCGATTCGAACAACGTATAGCGGCGGTGGCCGAGCGACTGGGGATTCCGCGCGCATGGTATTGGCGCTGTCGATAGCCACCTCGCTCAGCCAAGCGCATCCCGCTGCCACCTTAACACTTGGTTGACAAGAGATACCGGGCGGCGCGCTGAGGGGGCGGGGATCGACTCTAGATCTTACGCCAGAAGGCGGGCAGAAACAGCACGAGGATGCTGAACATTTCCAACCGCCCCAACATCATCAAGAAGATGAACAGGAGTTTACTCGCCGGGGCGAAGTGGGCATAGTTGGCAGTGGGTCCAACCACTCCGTAGCCCGGGCCGATATTGTGCAGGGTCGCCGCCACGGCGCTGGCGCAATCGAGCAATTTATGGTCCAGTTGGTCTGCAGAGGGATCCGGATTTCCGGTGGCCGTGGCCGTCGGTGCCATCCACTGGGTGTCGGGTTCGATCGTAATCAGCGCCAGCCAACTACAGGCGAACACCGCTGAAACGAGCCCGAAATAAACCAGAATGTGCTTGCGGATATCGGGATCGGTCAACGGTTGACCACCCAAGCGCAGGGGGCGCCGCACATTGGGGTGATAGGACAATTCCAGTTCGTGCCTGAGGATGATCCCCAACAGCACGTGGCGAATCACCTTCATGCCACCGCCGGTACTTCCTGCGCAACCGCCGATGAACATCAACAACAACAGCACGCCTCTGCCAAAATTGTTCCACACGTCGTAATCATCCGTGCCATAGCCGGTCGTGGTCATGATGGACACGACTTGAAACAAGCTGTCGCGGACCGCGGCCTCGGGCGTGGCGAAATCGCCGTGGTACCAACCGAAGGCGATCACGGCGACGGTAACGCCCAGGATGATGCCGACATAAACGCGCCATTCGGGATCCAGGAACAATCGCCCCGGTTGCCCGGTCAGGGCCAGCAGTAGCAACCCGAAATTGGTTCCCGCGATGATCATGAACGCCGTGGTAACATACTCGATCCAAGCGCTTTCGAAATGCCCCAAGCTCTTGTTGTACGTACTGAATCCGCCCGTAGCCATCGTGCCAAAGGCGTGGCACAAGGCATCGAACAGCGACATGCCGCTGAGCCAGAAGATCAACGTCAACAAGGCATTCAACCCCACGTAGATGGTGGCGAACACGATGGCCGTCTTCTGCATGCGGCTGAACGACGACTCCTTGGTCGGGCCGGTAATCTCAGCCCGCATCATGGCTTTGCCACCCGAGCCTTGACCAAGGATCGCCACCAACAGGACGACAATCCCCAGACCGCCGAGAAAATGAGTGCTGCTCCGCCAAAACAGGATGCAATGCGGCACCAGATCGCCGTCCTCCAGATCGGTCAGCACGGTCGCTCCGGTTGTACTGAACCCCGATTGCGATTCGAACATCGCATCGATCAGATGCATGCGAAGTCCTGGGGCCAATTCCACTCCGGCGAACAGGTAGGGCAACGCTCCCAGGATGGTCGCCATGATCCACGCCAACCCCACGATCGCCATGGCTTCTTTGCGGAACAGATGCTGGTGCCGTGCGGGCCGACCGATCCAGGCCAACAGGCAACCGAGGGCACCGGACAGGGCGCTGCTCAGCAGCAGCGCCACGAACCCTCGCGTCTCGAAGCCCGCATTGTCGGGGTTGGGCAGATGGCCGTGGCACCCCAGGGCCGGGTGGGCCCAGGGCAACGAGAAGAGCATGGTGGCTGCCAACAGCAGAGCAATCAATCCCAGGGACCGCGCCACTAAGCGATAATTCATGGTGGTATCAACTCTGCTCTTGGTTCCCGCGGAACGCGCGGACCACGTCCTCTAGTTGTTCCGCTTCCAACAAGATCAGCGCCGTGCTGCCGGCCCGCATCACGTCGTTGGCTCCCGGCAGGCGGACGTAATCGTCTTGCAACACGGCGGCCACAAGTACTCCTTCCGGCAATTTCAGTTCGGACAACGTATGCTGGGTGGCAGGCGATTCGGGTTGCACCTCGATCTCGCACACGAAGATATCGCTGTCGGGCAACCGAACCTTGCTGACCACCGGGCCTTCTTGAAGCATGGCCAGGATTTGTCGGGCCATGGCATCGCGTTCACTGACAGCCAAATCGATCCCCAGTCGGCTGACGATGGTCGCATAGTCGGGCCGCCCGACAACCGCCATGATCTTCTTGGCTCCCAGTTCCTTGGCCTCCAAACAGGCCATGATGTTGTTCTCGTCGATTCCCGTACAAGCTACGAAAAAGTCGCAACTCCCCACCCGCTCCTCCTCCAAGATGATCTTGCGGGTGGCATCGGCGCACACGACGGTCGTCCGCGCCAAATGATTCGCCAGGTAATCGCACCGGTCGGGATCCGCTTCCAGCACCAGCACCCGATGGCGCTGGGATTCCAGGGCTCGGGCCAGGTGAAAACCGGTCTCACCACCACCGGCAATGGCCACGAACAACGTGGCGGTCTGGCCGTGCGTGAACAGGGGCTTGACCTCTTCCACCACTTCCGGCTTACCGATCAAGCTGATGCGGTCCCCCAATTCGATGTGATCGGTAGCGCGCGCGATCCAGGTGCGATCCCCGCGGTGGATGGCGGCGATCCGCAGGTTGGCCGGGAAACTCAGATCGCGCAATGGTTTTCCCAGCACGTCGCCCCGCCGCGTCACCTCGATCTCCTCGACCTCCAAGTGCCCGCGAGCAAAGTGTTGCAAAGCAATCGTTTCCGGGTTGTGAATCGCCCGTGCCAGCTCCAACGCCGTCAAGTGCTCCAGGCTCAACAGGCGATCGATACCGAAGTGGCGCTGATAATCGAACGTACTCGAATCGCGAAAAATGGGCGCGTAGACCCGCGCCACCGAGCGGTTGGCTCCCATGGCCCTGGCCATGCTGGCAGCCACCAGATTCACTTCGTCGATCCCTGTGACGGCCAGGCAGACGTCGGTGTCCATTACTCCAGCTTGAAACAAGACGCTGGATTGCGATGCCGAACCGTGCAGAGCACGCACGTCCAAATCCGCGTTGATGCGCCGCACGTGTTCGATGTCGGTGTCAACCACTGTCACATCATGGCGATGCCGACACAACAGGTCGGCGATCCATGTTCCTACGGTACCGGCACCTAGGATGAGAACACGCATAGGAAATCGTCGCTCGATTCAGCGGCACGGGAGAAACTGATGGATCAGCAGCCATCCAGGACGTTGCACTGGGCGGAGGCTAGACCATCCAGGAAACGACTTGCAACACAGCGTAAATGGTCAACATGAACGTAGTGATCCAAATGGCGTTACGGACGGATTGCTCCAGGATCAATTCGCGTTTCTCATGTCGGGTCGCGCCGATAGTGAACGCCACAGCCGCCAACAAGGGAAGATACATGAACAGGTAGGCCAGCGATGAGTTAATCAGCATGGTGCTCCCCCTTCCCCGATGCCGCCTCGTCCGAACTCGTGCGCCTTCGTTTGTGCTTTTTTTCCTTGGGGCCGGACATCGGCGGGGGCAGTGGGCCGGCTTGGGCATCGTACATGGCCAGAATATTCAATAACCCGGCCACCATCGTGTAGAGCGTCCCCATGTCGAACCCCGATGCCGTTTCCGCGTTCCAACGATCCAAATCGGCCGGCGATTTCGGGCCGACCAAGAACGAGTCTCCCAACAGAGGTGGGTTTCCATCGCGGCCAGTCCAGGCTTGAACGGCCGCCGGAATCGCCACGAAGCCGACGCCGGCCTGCAACGCAAACTGCCAGCGACGTTCGACGTTGTTCCATGAGGCGTATACGCATTTCCCATGCGCCACCAGCATGCCAATCAGAAAACTGCTGAGCACGCACAAGCTGAAGATCGTTCCCTTGAAAAACCGCCGCTGGTAGAAATGCCCAGCACCGGGAAGAATCCAAGCCAACAAGGTGGCGAGGTGGCGATTCCGCAAGTCGAGGGGTTCCCCGTCAGCAATAACTACGTTGGGATTCGCAACTGTTTTTGTTCCTGCCTTTGCCATTTCGCTCGTCTGCCAGGCGAGTCATCATCTAGGGAGCTGACCATCGCGGACCATGTGCAACCGTTTAATCCTACCCGAAAACCGTTTCCCGGGCGGGTTACCGCCAGGCGCGATCCGAGGTTTCCGGATATAAGTTCTAAGATTGTAACCACCGACTGCCTGCCGGATAGGCCGTTTCCTGGACGCCCAAGAACAAGCATCAACCTCTTCTTTGCTCTATGACCGCCCAGCGTTCCATCGATTCTCCGGTTCCCGCTCCGCCTGACCGCCAGTCGGCTGGGGACGGGCCAACCTGTCCGCCCACCCGAGACGGCGATCTGGTCTTGCTCCTACATGGCTACGCAGCCCACAAAGTCCTCATGACACCGCTGGAACTGCGTTTGCGACATCGCGGATGGACCACCGTCAACTGGGGTTACCCCAGCGTATTTTCTTCCATCCCCGATTTGGCAGAACGATTCCAGAGGGCCCTGGAGCGATGGGACGCCGAGCCGGGCAGGGAGCGAGTTCACATTGTTGCCCACAGCATGGGATGCATAGTGGTGCGAACGGCCCTGGTGGAATACCGCCCCCGGAATCTGGGACGCATCGTGCTGATTTGCCCTCCCAATCGCGGATCGCGTATGGCACGATGGTTGGCTGCGGCGCTCGGCTGGCTGAGCCCTCCCCTGCGTGAATTGTCCGATCGCCCGAACAGCTTCGTCAACCGGCTGCCGGACAACCTGCCAACCCTATGCGACGTCGGAATCATTCGCGCCAAATGGGATTGGATCGTGCGGCCAGAAAACACTGAGTTGTCCGGAATCCGAGACTGCATCGATGTCCCGGCCATTCATTCCTCGGTGCTGTGGAGATCCGCAACCGCCCGATACGTCGACGCCTTCCTGCGGACGGGACATTTTCAATGCGACGCGACGAGCCTTTGACCGCAACAGGTGTCCGATAAATCCTAACTACCCTCCGTGTCGAGGCCGCTTCCGCGCCCTTTACAAACCGCCGTTCTCGCGAAATCTCAGCTCTCCGCATCGTCTTCATCTCGTTCCCAGGCTCTGCCTGGGCACGCGCTGCAGCAGAGGCTCTGCCTCGCGATGCGCAGGCGGAGCCTGTGC
>RFIQ01000569.1 GCA_003695565.1 Planctomycetota bacterium
GGATGCTACCCAGCGGACCAGCGGGGGCCAGTTCAGAAAGGCATCAGCCCACTTCGGCAAGCGGCGGAAGATGGGCGCAACTTGCTGCAAATAGATGTTCACGCCCCCCAGGAACAATTCCTTGCGGCTCACGTCCTCCTGGTCGGTCAGAATGGGGGTGTACACAGGCAGCAGAACTGCATCATGGCCCATCCGCTGCAGGGCTCGCACCAGGGAATTATCGTGCAAGCAACTGCCGCAGTACATTCCAGCCGCGCCGGCAGTCAGATATACGATGCGCATCGGATCTCACTACCGTTACACGGCTTCGGCGAGGTGTTCCTCGGCTTTCTCCGGAACCTTTTCCAGGATGTCGAGCAGGACCTGGTCGCACTCGATCCCCTCGGCCTGGGCTTCGAAATTCAACAAGACGCGATGCCGCATACTGGGCAAGAAGACGCGGCGAACGTCCTCGAAACTGACGTTGAACCGGCCGTCCAGCAATGCACGTACCTTGGAGGCTAGGGCCAGGGTTTGCGCTCCCCGGGGGCTGCTTCCCCAACGGACATACTGATTGGTAACGTCGGCTGCCAACTGGCCTCCGGGGTGCGTGGCTAACACCAGCCGAACGATGTAATCCTGCACGTGCTTGGCCAGGATCACCTCCCGTACCAGCTTCTGCCACTTCAGAATCTCGGGGCCATCCATGACTTTCTGCACCTCGACCCGTACGCCCCGCGTTGTGCGGTCAACGATCGTGTTCAGGTCGTCTCGGGAGCTGTACCCGACCACCAGCTTGAACAGAAACCGGTCCAGTTGGGCTTCCGGCAAGGGATAGGTACCTTCCTGCTCGATCGGGTTCTGCGTGGCCATGACGAAGAAGGGCTGTTGCAGATCGTACCGCGTCCCAGCCACGGTCACTGTCCCCTCCTGCATCGTTTCCAGCAGCGCGGATTGGGTCTTGGGAGTGGCTCGGTTGATTTCGTCCGCCAAACAGATCTGCGTAAAGATCGGGCCGCGTTGAAACTCGAAGTGCCGTCGGCCATGTTCGTCTTCGACGATCATGTTCGTCCCCAGGATATCGGCCGGCATCAGATCAGGCGTGAATTGGATGCGGTTGAAATCCAGGCTGAGGGTCTGCGCCAGGGTTCGCACCAACATCGTCTTCCCCAGCCCGGGAACGCCTTCCAACAGGCAATGCCCGCCCACGAACATGGCCGTCAGTACACCGTGGACGATTTCGTCATGCCCCACGATGACTTTACCGATCTCCTCGCGCACCGCCCGATATCGATTGCGAAATTCCTCGGCCTGCTCTTGCATCTGTTCGGCGATCGTATTCATGTCGTTCCAACGCGGAATTTGGGGGGAGAGTTTCAACACGGTGGCTGCAGGCTACCGACCGGCACAGCAGGGATCACGAGTCGGATTTGCCGCCGGTCCGCTTCTGCGCGGCTCGTTTGGCAGCCAGGAGCCGAGAAGTATAACCTTCTTCCTGCTCGGCTGCGCCCATGGATGGCTTGGCCTCCGGACGCGTGGCCGAACCTGACGGCGGCGAGTCGTTGGCCTGCTGGAGTACGCTGGGATCCGCCGGCTGGTCCATTTCGAACCGCACCGTCGCTGCAGCTTGTTGCATTTCGCTGCTGACCTCTGATTTCTTGCTCCGCAATCGCTGCAAACTGGCCTTGCGTTCTGCATCCTCGGCCGACTCGGGAGGATGCAGGCGGCGATACACCCATTTCAGCGGGTACGCATAATCCAGGGCCACCCGCCGCACGAACACATCAGCAAACAAACAGAACGCTGCGATTACCAAACAGTAGGGCCACACGTCCCGCAGGCTCATCGCTCGCGGCACACCCTCGCGGTAGACATCGTGCCGCAGCAATTCTTGGAAAGTCCGGTTGTCGAGCGCTTCGGCCAACACGCCCGGCTGGCCTCCCGCAGGCGCCAGTTGACTGAGTTGTTCCAGCAGATTCAGGTTGGCCTGGCGGACCCGATATTCGTCCGAGAACGGAACGCTGGCTCCCGTCGTGATGGGAGCCATCCCCGGCCCTGGAATGATATTCACCAGGTACGATCCCGCCGCATCGGCATCAAAAGTCCCGACGTAGCGGCCGGGAGCCGTTTGTCGCATGATCAGCGGAATCGGCTTGAGATCCGGCCCCACAGCCACGGCTTGCATGTCCAGGAAATTCAAGAACTTGTCATCGCTGTCCAAGGCATTGACCACGACCTCCACCTTGCCGTCCCGAACGTTGGATGCCACCGTGAACTTGGCGTCCGATTGCGTGGGACGCATCGACCAGCGCACCAACTGAGTAAAGAACTGGTCGAATCCCGCCCAGTCGGTCCACTGCGTGGCCCACCGGTAACCGACATCGCTGGTGAACACGGCCGTGCGTCCCAGGCCGTAGGTCCAACTGGCCAGGATCGTCTGGTTCTCGGGCTCCTGCGGCTTGTCGGCCCGGATGCTGACCTGCACCAGCGGACTATCCTTGACACTGGTCAAAACGAATCCACGCAGGCTGGGCAGTTCGCGCGGCAATCCGGTGAGGATTTCGTGGGGATAGGTCACCTGCGGCTGGACTCCCCCCGGTGGTTCATAAACCAAAGGGCGCGCGACTCGCATGGCTTCGCGTTGAAAAATCTTGGGCAACGCCGTGGGGTTGGCTGCCCGATAGTAATTGCCGCCAGTCTGCGTAGCGATCTTCTGCAAGGTCGCGTGACCGGCCGGACCGTGCGCGCCGACCGCCACGGTGGAGATCTTGATGTTTTGCGCACGGAACTGGTTAAGAATGCCGTTGCTAGGGGGCGTGGGATCTCCATCGCTGATGATGATCATATGGCGAATCGATGCCGGCGTGGCAACCAGCGAACGCAGCGCCATTTGCATCGATGGCTGAAAGGCTGGCATGTCGCCCGGTGTCATGCGGCGCATGCGATTGACCATGGCCTGCCGATTCGGGCCGACCCGCAGCATCCCGGTGTTGCCTCCCCACAACCAGGAATCTCCCACCGCGCCGTACTGCAGCACACCGCAATAGTCCATCGGCCCCAGCACTTCCAAGGCTGCCTGTCCGATCCGTTTCTGCCAGTAATTCCCCTGCGCGATCTCCGATGCATGCAGAATCATGGCCAGCGCGCCGACAGCCTCGATTTTCTTGTTCTTGATTTGAAAATCGACCGGCATGGCCTTTTCCAGTTCGGTATTGGCCCATCCGCCAGCCCCGAACGCGTGCGGCCCACCGATCATCAATAACCCGCAACCGAATTGCTCGGTGTTGGTCACCAGCATCTGGATCTGTTCATCGCTGAAGCTGGAGATCGACACTGCGTCGTCTCCGCTACTGCGCGGCACTCCGGCCAGGATCACCGCGTCGTAAGCCTGCAATTCGGCCAGCGATGTAAACAATCGATCGTTGCCCCGCACGTCAACTTCGATCTCACCCCGGCGCAAGGCCTCGATCAGCGGCGCGTACTCGCCGGGCTGCGACCAATCCTCGATCAACAACACCCGCCCCTTGCCCCGCACGTAGGTAAACGCATCGGCCCGGTTGTTCTGCTGCAGGGCGTCGTCCTCTGGATTATCGGGCACGAATTCCGCGCGATAGGTGTATCCCGCCGGTTGGTCGATCGTGTCGCGAATGGGAAACACGTTGACGTCCCGGTCCAAGGTCACCGCTTCGTCCAACAACGTTTGCTCTTCAGGCCCCACTCCACGAATCAGCCGCAATCGTCCGGTGACCGGTCGGTCGTTGCCCGGAGCCGCGTAACGGCTGATCACGATGCGGCTCTCGAAGGGCTGCCCTTGCCGGATGGTGGTGGGAATATCGATCTTCTCTACCAGAACTTCACTGGTCGATTGCAGCGTGATGGGCACGACGTCGATCCCGATCCCACTCTCGACCAACGATCGAGCTACGGCAGCGGCATCGCCCAGCGTCTCATTGCCGTCGGTGATGATGACGATGCGTTTGGCAGAATCTTCCGGAAAAGAGGCAGCCGCCAATTTCAAAGCCGATTCCAGGTTCGTCGCATCGGTACGTCCCAGATAGCTTTCCACGCCCTGGACGTAAGGCAAATCCTCGTCGTAGGGCGGGAATTCGATGGCCGCTTCGCGCCCGAAGACGATCAATCCGGACCGATCCCCGCGGGCCTCGCGCCGGTGGGCCGCCACCGACTCGATCGCGTACTTCAACATCACATCGCGTTTGGCCCGCGGAATGCTATCGCTCTGATCCAACAAGTAGATGACCGTCGTGCGGTCGCTGATCCACACCCACTGCACGCCGGCAATGGCCAATACGAGCAAACCGATGACGATGCTGCGAAACGTCAATGCCGCCACGCGCCGGCCCCCGCCTAGGCTGGCCAGCGGTTTCCAACTGACCCACCATAACAGCGGAATCGCTGCCAACAGGATCAGCATCCATGGGTATTCGAAAGAGATGGAAAATCTACCCATTATGGCTCGCAGGATGAGAGGTATTTCGCCAGCCGATTATACCCGCCGGAGAACAGGCCCGACAACTACATGCCGGCCCACGGGAAGAAAATGGCTAACCGCAGCGATCCAGTTCACAAATGTTGGGCGAGCAACCTGCCTGCCATGCGTTACCGTAGCCTCCATCGCAAGCAGCAAGCTCACGCCTCGAACGCGGAGTCTGCATAACCCAGACTCGGCAGAGCACACAGGCAACGCATGCCACGCGGTGGCGCACCGTCCCGACGTGCGCAGCCGCCGGCCCTGCAAGAGAACGGGCTCGATGCTATCCGGCAAACACTGGCACGCGAGATAGCAGGGTTCACCACCGGCGTGGACCAACACTCCACAAGCGCTGGTCCACGCGCATCCGAGGTGACTGCGACAAATGCTGCGCTGCGCAGCTTACCAACCCATGACCATATTGCTTTCGATGACCTTGCGGGCCTTTTCAAGATCGCTGCCGGTTTCGTGCATATACAACCGGATGGCATGCACTTTGTCGCCGGCAGATTTGGCGAGGCAATCGCGGGCGATGCCGCAGATATCGACGGGCTTGGTCAGCCCCAAGGATCCCTTGGAAATGACCCATGTATCACGTGGGCGTTTGGTCAACCGAATGACCTCGTCCGATGGGTATGCTTCGGCCACGACCTGACGAGCCGCATCCTCGTTTTCGGCCCACGTGATGATGATATGCGCGTCGGTTTCAATTTCGAACAGTGGCATGACTTCCACCCTCGCTCCTTGGGAATTCTGTTGGTACCTACGTTCCACCGCGCGACAACACAGCGATGTGGATGCACGCCGGCCGACGCCCGGTTGGACCGCAACGACACGGTGCGTTGGAAGAAGAAGAGCGTCGGCGCGAGTGTCGGCATACCCGTCACGTAAAGGCCCCACACGCGGTTCGGCGCCAAGGCCCTTCTACTGCCCGCACGATTGTACCATAATTAGCGAAGTAGGTGCAGGGAACCTCCCACCTGGGCTGCTTTTCCGTCCGGGAAGCTGTCGGCCGGGCTCCGGATGTGCCAGGGGGGCAATTCGTGCCGCGTCGCATCGCCCCGCCCCCGACCGGTCAGATGCCGCGACTGCCGCGTGAACCGGTTCCCGCTATATTCCAATTGGGCTGAGCTCCCGTTTCCTGCGTGTAGCACCGCTCCCGCAACAAGAAACCATCCATGCGAAACAATCGGACCCTGACGATTCTGCTTGTCCTGGCGGCGGTAAGCATCGTCATCGTCCCACTGATGGGCGGCGGCATCGGGCCGGAGATCGCGCGATGGAAACTGGCCGCCGCCGCCAATGCGCTCGATCGTCAGGCCCCTGCCGAGGAGGTCCAACGGTTGATCGAGGAAGCGCGACAGTGGCATCCCGAAATCGAAAAGGAACGCGATTACTGGTATGTGCTGATTTGGGAAGCGATCCAACAGGGCGACCACGCGCTGACGGCCCAGCGCGTGCTGGATGCGCGGCGAGCCTCGCACCGCTTCGCCCGTCTCGGCTTCTATGTGGCGCAGGATTTGGCCCGTTCGGGCGAATACGATATGGCCATCCAGGTCCTGGAAGCGACGATTGAGAGCCGCGAAACAACCGACCCGGAGTGGCTCAACGCGTTGGCGTACTGGCGTGCCTTGATTGCCAAGGACTTGGACACGGCGTTGGCCGATATCAACCTGGCGTTGCGTGAACGCCCGGATGACCCCGCCTTTCGGGATACGCGCGCCTGGGTTTTGTTTCAGATGGGCCGACCGCTGGAGGCACTGGAGGACGCCAACTTCGCCGTCGAGACGTTCGAAAAACTGTACTCACCACTTTTGCCACTCTGGGATCGGTTGGACCAGTGGCTGCCAAGGATGGGCCCGACCGTAGCGGACGACGAGCCTCTGAGCGAGGCGGAGGCCGATCCCCGGTTGTGGAGTTGGGGAGTGATGCGGTACCACCGAGCTCGCATTTTGGAGGCTTTAGGGAGGATGAGCGAGGCGGAAAAAGACTACGAATGGCTGCGCGAGAATCGGCTTCCCACCGACGATCGGCTGCGTTGACCGGCGCGGCCCAGCATGCTGGCGAAAGATCGCGTCCCGCATCCCGTCCCGCACCGCCGGCAGTCGCCATCGTCTGCCGGCGACAGGCCACCCGTTGCATCGCTGCCAGGGGGCATGGAGCGGATGGTCGGCCGGGGTAAACTGTTGGCAACGCGATGGCTGATCGGTTGTGCCCTGGCGGGCAGCGGCCCGAGAGGCAACCGGGGCTGGGTCGCCAGCACGCGTCTCGATGAAGCTCCTCTTTGTTGCATATGGA
>RFIQ01000570.1 GCA_003695565.1 Planctomycetota bacterium
CGCCAGGGCAAAGGAAAGGAGATGCCCGGCCAGGCCATGGGCGAAGCGATCCTTCTCGGCCAGAATCGCGTCTTTCAATCCGACGGCATCGGTGAACCGATGGCGACGGAACAAGGTGCCTGCGGCATCGATGGGGCGGTCGTTCTCGTAGCGCTCCCGCCAAGCCCTGATGGGATCATAATTCTCCAAGGCGAAACCGAGCGGGTCGATTTTTTCGTGACACCCTCGGCAATCGTTGCGTTGTCGGTGCAATGCAATGCGCTGGCGCAAGGTAAGCTGTTCCTCGTCGGCCGAAGGTTGTTCGCTCAAGGGCGGAACGTCGGCTGGGGGCGGCTGGGGTGGATCATTGAAGATGACCTCCGCCATCCACGCACCGCGCGTAATGGGTTTGGTACGCTTGGGGCCCGATGTCATCGTCATGACGGCGGCATTGGTTATCACGCCGCCAGTGCGGCGATCGGCCAGTGACACGCGGCGGAACTTCAGCACTGCTACCTGGGGCCCGCGAGAACCGCTGAATGCCGCATCTCCGCCCAATTCACCGTACAGGCGATCCAGCAGCGGGGTGCGGTAGCTGAAGGCAGCATCGATCAGCTCGGTGATCGGGCGATTCTCGATCAACACCGTCTCGAACAACAGCAAGGGTTCCAGCATCATGTGCATGCTGGCGCGATACTTGGAAAAATAGAACTGGGGAAACTGCTGGGGATCAGGCACTGAAGAAATGATGCGTTCGAGCTGCAGCCATTGGGCGGGAAAGCTGTCGCAAAATCGCTTGAGCCGGCGATCGCGCAGCATTCGCCCGATCTGGTGTTCCAACACGTCTGGTCGGGAAAGTTCTCCACGGGCGGCAAGACTCAGCAGTTCCTCGTCAGGGATACTGCCCCAAAGAAAAAATGACAATCGCGACGCCAACTCGAAATCATCGAGCGGCACTACACGAACCGCATCGGCAGCGGGTGGGGCGGTGTCTGCGGTATCGTACAGGTAAAGAAAGTTAGGCGAAGAGATGGCCGCTGCCGCTACCGCCTTCATCGCGTCGGGGAATGCTACTCCAGCGTCAAATTGCCGAGTTACATACCCTGCGTAACGGTCGAGTTCATCGTCGGCCGCGGGCCGGCGGAACGCGCGTTGAAGGAACCACGCCAGACGCTCGCGGGCCGCGGTTGCCGGTTCGACGTCCGGGGGCAAGGGCGCGAACAAGCGGTGCCAGGCACCCACGTTGCGTGGACCGAAATCGGGACTTTCGACGATCGATTGCCCCAAGTTAAGAAACGCTTCCAGCAGCAGCGGTGAGAGCGAAAGATGGTCGGCGCGATTGTCAAACCCGTGCTCGGCGCGCAGATCTTGAGGAAATGGAGCCACCCCCCCCAACCGCGGTTCAATCAATTGGGATTTTCCCAAAGGCCGGCTTCCGACCGTGACCACCTCGGGCATGCTGCCGCTGGCGGGTTGAAAGTACCCGTTGTGTTCCCGCAGCATGCGCTCCGGCAGGGCGAACACCACGCACTTCAAATCGAACAGGTCGGTGACCGCGTTGTTGTATTGCAGGCGGTTCATGCGCCGCAGCGGTGTGGGGGGATACAACATGGCCGGCGCATCGGACTGATCAAGAAGCTGTTGCAGGGCTTCGACCAATTGCCGGCGCTGTGCCGCGGTGGGTTGAACGACGTCCTCCGGCGGCATGAGTCCTTGATCCAGCACATCCAGCGCTCGGCGAATCAGGTGGGTGCGAGAGGCCGTGTTGGCTCCCATCAGTTCCGACAAGTCCACTTCCCCTTCGATCTCGTCCCCTTCGCCGTGGCAATGGGCACAGTATCGGGTAACGGTGGTTGCCGCCTGGTGGTCGAACGATCCCCCTTCATCGGCGATCAGAGTGGGACAGCAACAAGCTGTCAAGACAAGCCCCACGGCGCGGATGACGCAGGCGATTGAAAGGAAGAACTGCCGCATTCGTTTAGTTGACCTGGGGTAGGAGGCGCGGTCGCCCGGTCGGCTCTAAGAGCCTCCCAAGGGCTGGCGCGGGGTGTTCGTGATTGATTATAACGCCTCGAAAGGGGGCAGTGGAACCGTTTTTTGCCATGCGTCGCCCCTCTGCCTCCGTTGCAACCTGAGAATCTCACGCCACGAACGCGGCTACCCTAGAATCACGACTCGGCGAAGCCCAAGACGCAACACAACGCCAGGTTCAGGAGAGTCCTGAAGCTGTGCAGCAAGCTCAGCGCGGTGGAGGATGTCCACACAGCGGCGTTACTCGTGGCGGACGAGGCGTTGACGTATCCGCTCTTTCTCCTCGGGCTGGAGGCGCTCATCCGGGGCGAGGTGCTCGGGTGAAGGCGTCTGCATTTCCCGCACCCGCTTTCGCAATGCGATCACGTTGGCTCGAAACGCCCGGCACATCCCGCACATGGCAATGTGCATCCACAACTCAACCCGTTGGCGGAATGAGATTCTCTGGTCCAGTGAATCGGAAATCAGCCTGGTCATGTCTTTGCAATTCAACATCAAGCTTCCCCCATGGACCAGCGCGACTTAATGCATTCGGCCAAACGCAGGCGAGCCCGATGCATTAACACCCACAGGTTTGACGGCGTGATCCCCAATTCCTTACAAACATTGTCGGCCGGTTCTTCCTGGATTTCGCGGAGGGTGAATACGGCGGCCTGCCTGGGCGGCAAACCCCGGAGGCACTCGCGGAGGATTTGTCGGAACTCGCCGCGTTCGATCGAATCCAGTCGCAGGGGTCCGGACCGTTTGGCTGTTTCGGACCAATGGCCATTCGCATCGAACAAGTTCGCCATCAAACTGTCTTCGTCCTCCACGTTCGTCGCCTGTTGGGAACGCGCTCGCAGGGCATCGATGACCTTGCGTTTCAGGATTCCCATCAGCCAGGCCCCCTCGCTGCCATCTTGTCGATAATTGTCACGTCCCTTGAGAGCGGCCAGAAACGTCTCCTGGACTACCTCTTCGGCAGCGTCTCGATTTCCCAGCCTTCGCAGCGCGTGCGCGAACAATACATCCCCGTGTTTCTCCAACCAATGGGTGGGGTCCAATTCTTGCTTCTGTTCAGGCATCCGATTCCTCGGTCGACGATGTATCTGCGGAGTTCTTCGGTGCACGGGCATCGGATCGACCGGACAGCGTCCCGTTTTCACACTGCAACGGGAAACTGACGGACCCAAAGCACGCACCGCCAGCAATTCTAGAGGCTGGCAACCCGGAGTCAGTTAGCTTTCTAACAC
>RFIQ01000571.1 GCA_003695565.1 Planctomycetota bacterium
TCGGTGTGCGACGGTCCCGTTCCGCCCGGCGGCGGGCGGCTTCCGCATCGGGATCGCCGTCACTAGGTACCAACCAGGTGATGCCGTCGATCGCCAGATCGCAATGCTCGGTCGTATAAAACCAGCCTCGCCAGAACCAATCCAAATCGACTCCTGAGGCATCCTCCATCGTGCGGAAAAAGTCCGCCGGCATGGGCCGTTTGAATTTCCATCGCCGCGCGTACTCGCGAAACGCATAATCGAACAGCTCACGGCCCAGTACCGTTTCCCGCAAAATGTTCAGCGCGGTGGCTGGTTTGGCGTACGCATTGGCACCGAATTGCAGAATCGATTCGCTGTTGGTCATGATCGGAACCTGTTGGTCCGAGAGCATGTAAGCAGTAATTGCTTGGGGCTCACCGCGACTGGACGGATACTTTTCCTCCCATTCCTGCTCGGCCAGGTATTGCAGGAACGTATTGAGTCCCTCGTCCATCCACGTCCATTGGCGTTCATCCGAATTCACGATCATGGGAAAGAAGTTGTGGCCTACCTCGTGAATGACCACCGAGATCAACCCGTATTTGGTCCGCTTGGAATAGGTTCCGTCTTCTTCCGGGCGCGGCCCATTGAAACAGATCATGGGATACTCCATGCCATAGACCGGACCGTTGACGCTGATCGCCGTCGGGTAGGGGAACGTGAACGTGTACCGGCTGTAGACATTCAACGTATGGATGATTGCCTGCGTGGAGTACTTGCTCCACAGCGGCTCCGCCTCGTTGGGATAGAACGACATGGCCATCACGGCGTTTCCACCGACATCGTGCCCCTGAGCATCCCAGATGAATTTTCGACTGCTGGCCCACGCGAAATCGCGGACATTCTCAGCATAGAACACCCAGGTTTTCTGGCCCGTCGATTTTTCTTCCTGGTTCTTCTTCGCCTCCTCGGGCGTAACGATAAACACTGGTCGCGACGCAGTGCGAGCGGTCTGGAGTCGTCGCTGCTGTTCATCGCTGAGCACTTCCTCTGCGTTCTGCAGCACGCCGGTCGCGGCGACGAGATGGTCGTCCGGTACCGTGATCCGCACCAGGTAATTTCCGAACTCCAGCGTGAACTCGCCGCGGCCGAGAAATTGTTTGTGCTGCCAGCCGTTCACATCCGTAAAGGCAGCCATGCGCGGAAACCACTGCGCGATCTCGTAGATGTAGTTTCCGTCTTTCTCGAAATACTCGCATCCAGTGCGGCCCGAGACGATGTGTGATTCATTGACTTGATAATGCCAATCAATCTCCAACTTGCACTGTTCGCCCGGCTGCAATGGTTGGGGCAAGTCCACACGCATCATCGTCTTGACGATGGTGTATTCCAGCGGCCGACCTTGGCCGTCTTCGACGCGCGTGATCTTCACGCCGCCATCAAATGCCCGTCGGGCCAACAACCGCTTCAGGGCCCCGGTCGAAATGCGGCTGGGTGGAACGATCGTGTTGATCAAATTTGCATCGGAGTCCGGTGCGAAGATATTTGCGTCCAACTGGAGCCACACATAATGCAACGTATGTGGCGATTGATTGTAATACGTAACCTGCTCGCTACCGTAAATGTGCTGATGTTCGTCGTCCAGACGCACATCGATCACGTAATCGGCTCGCTGCTGCCAGTACTTCGGTCCGGGCGCTCCCGCCGCGGTGCGATAGTCGTTAGGCGTGGGGAGGATCTCCTCCAACTGCCTGAACTTGTCTTCCTGGCCATACTTGGCATTGCGAAACGGTTGCCCGAATACCGAGCGCGGCACGCAGGCAGAACATGCCAGGGCAGCCAAAATGCAAACAACGCCCCTTCGAAAACTCAGTTGCATGGAGATAATACCGTAGAGAACAGGAGGGAATCGGATGGGGGCCCAAGTGGGCTGGCTAATCTCTAAGTTTAGTTCCCAGCTCGCCGTGCACAACGGCGCGCCCCCACCATACCATTGCAGTCGGCCGCCGCGGAGCAACCGGCGGCGAAGAGTCGGATAAACTAAATCTCCGCATGGGACGGCAAGCGATTTGCCTACCGCCGCGCAGACGGCACTGGGCGGATGCAGCCACCATTCCGGCTGGCTTCAATCCGCCATCCGCCTGTAGCAGCTCCCCGTGGTCTCCCTCCCAGCAGTGACCCATTCGCTCCACCGCTTTCCAAGGTTCCCTCCATGACGACTGCTCCCACCGACTTCCCCTTTGGCTATTGCACGAATGTCCATGCAGGCACGACCCTGGACGCAGCCCAAGCGAATCTGGTTCGCTACGCCACGCCCATCCGCCAACAACTCGCTCCGTCGGGACGGCTGCCGGTCGGGCTTTGGTTGGCCGAACCAGCCGCACGGGAGCTGCTTGAAGCGGATCGCATCGACCGGTTCGGAAGCTGGCTCGACTCTCACGGCTTCCTCCCCTATACCCTCAACGGCTTCCCCCAGCACGATTTCCACCAACCAGTGGTTAAACATGCGGTTTACGAACCCACTTGGATGTGCCAATCCAGAGCTGACTACACAATGATGTTGGTGGAGATCCTCGCCTTGCTACTGCCGGAGAGGGCCACGGGTTCCATCTCGACGCTGCCCCTGGGCTGGCCGCACGCCCCTTGGCACGCCGAGGACTACCACACGGCCGCAGAATTCCTATGGGAAGTCGCGGAATACGCTCAGCGCATCGAACAGGAATCGGGCCGTCACATCGTCATCGCCATCGAACCGGAACCGGGATGCGTGCTGAACACGGCCGACGAGGTCGTCGAGTTCTTCGAACACTTCTTGTTTCGCGGCCCTGCCGAACAGGCGGCACGGCATCACCTGAGCGTGTGCCACGACATTTGCCACAGCGGCGTGATGTTCGAATCTCAAATGGCAGCGTTGGAACGGTACCATGCCGCTGGCATACGGATCGGAAAAGTTCAGGTGTCGTCGGCCGTTCATGTCCCCTGGGACCGCTACCGAGATGATCTCGCCTCGTCTCAGCAGTGCTTGGAACAACTGCAAACCTTCAACGAACCCAAATTCCTGCACCAAACTACAGAATCCACACCTAGCGGCAACCTGGCACGCATCTGCGAAGACCTTCCCCAGGCGCTCGACCGCTGGGTCTCCGCAGGGCAATACCCCTCTCACCCGTGGCGTATTCACTTCCATGTACCCGTTTTTGTCGACCGATTCGAGCTGCTGGAAACCACCCAAGCGGATATCGCCCAAGTCGCCTCTTGGTTGCATTCGCACAGCAGCAGCACCGTTGGCGATCGACCATGGTTCACCGGACACTACGAAGTCGAAACGTATGCCTGGACGGTCCTACCACCATCCCTGGCGCAGACCGACTTGGCTGACGGCATCACCCAAGAACTGCAGTATTTCGCCAACGTGTTGCGGGACTGCTGAGCGGGCCAGTAGCCCCTCGGCTCGAACCGGCGGCCCCCTCGGGCAACGCCCTACGCCGATCGTCGACCGCCGCAAGTGCCGCTCTGAATCAACCGCCTGACTCGCACTTTTTCCTGCAACCTCCTATGATGGAAACAGGGCCTGACGCTGGCTTCCGATTCCCTGGAACCGTCGATAGACGATAGATGCTGCGGTGCACCTGGACGGACTCTTTTCCTTGCCGAGTCGATGCATGCGAACCAATCTCAAATGGATGCAAACGCTGATCGTAATGAGCCTGGTCGGTGTAACAACCGCGTGCAACAATATAGTACCAGGTAGTGACTCGGCTCCCACCCTCCGCGCCGTCATCGTACGAGAATTCCCACACGACCCCGCTGCTTTTTGCCAAGGCCTGGCCGCCGAAGGAAGCAAACTGTACGAAGGAACCGGCCAATACGAGCATTCCGTCCTGCGGCGAGTCGACTTGTCATCGGGAACGATCGAAGCGGAAATGCGGTTGGCCCCCCAGTACTTTGGCGAAGGGGTGGCCCTGTACGGTGATCGGATCTACCAACTGACCTGGAAATCTCGCATCTGCTTCTTATACGACAAAGCCACCATGAAGTACGTGGGTGTGCTGCGGTATTCCGGCGAAGGGTGGGGCCTGACCACCGACGGCACGCGTATGTACCTGAGTGACGGCACCTCGACCATCCGCATCTTGGACCCACAGACCTTTCGAGTCTTGGATCGTATACGGGTCAAAGACGGGCGACGGTATGTGGATGATTTGAATGAACTGGAATTCATCGACGGCCATATCTGGGCCAACGTCTGGTACGAAGATCGCATCGCTCAAATCGATCCAAGCAGCGGAAAAGTCGTGGCTTGGATTGATTGCTCTCACATTTACCCGGCCCACCAACGACCATCCCGCGAGCATGTATTGAATGGCATCGCATACGAAGCAACTACCGGACGCATCTTTATCACCGGCAAGAACTGGCCGAAACTCTACGAAATCCAGGTAGCAACTGGCGCGGTGGCCGACTAGCAGTTGTCGATCAGGCCCCGCACTATCGCTTCGTCCAAGAGACGCCACTCCCTCCCCAAGAAATGCCAAATCGTTCCACGGAGCAAGTGACTCGATCTCCGTGATCAGCTCGAACACATCGAGCGGTGCCGTCCAGGGAGTCGCTTATTCACCGAGGACGTTAAGCAATATCGGGAGAAGAGTCGTCGAAGACTTGGTCGAGGGTTTCCGCGGTCAGAATCCGATCACCCCATTCCAGCAGTTGGGCCGCGTTTGCCCCACGGACCCGATCCACGACTCCTTCCGGCAGCGGACCA
>RFIQ01000572.1 GCA_003695565.1 Planctomycetota bacterium
ACGACGTGGCAGTGGTGGTTGGCCGGGCAGCGCAAGGTGCACCAACAGTTCTGGCGCCAAGCCATGTTGTGGTTGATTCGCCGCGACCTGCTCAACGAGGGGTTTCGATTGAGCCTGGAACGCCGCCGCTGGCAAATCGATGATACGCCCCATCTAACGATCGAATGGTTTGGTGGTTCCGAGAGCAAGCCCATGCCAAAGGACTTGCGAATCGAATTGTCTCGAAATGGGCAATTCGTCCAGCGACTGTCGGCTGCGCCGATCGGTGAAGACAAACTGGAAGCCATCGTCACGGGATTGGACCAGGAGGGATTGTACCAGGTGTCCCTGACCGCAAACGGCGACGCCGGCCACACCTATGCCAGCGAAGTGGCGTTTCTGGTCCAGGATACATCGCGGGAACTGGAACGCCCGGACGCCGATTGGCAGTGGATGGCCAACCTGGTGGCGGCCAACCAATCGGCTGGTGGCCGATTGCTGCGCCCAGACCAAATCGCCGAAGCCGTCGATCTGTTCCGCAATCGGCAGGAAGCGACGCGGGTGGAGGTTGTGGAAAAACGTCGGCTCGGGGACGCGGCTTGGGATGCCTGGCTGTACCTGGCCCTCTTTTCGGCCGTAATGACGTTAGAGTGGGGACTGCGCAAACGCTGGCAACTCCCGTGACCCGTTTTTCCGGGCCGGAGCCGCGGTTGTCACAGGTGGTGGCCCAGGGGCGAATCGTTCAGAAGAACGCGGCGGCAACCGGTGATCGGCCAACGGTGCTGGCATTCTCTCGCCCAGTCGATACGATGGAGCCGCGTCAATATTGGAATCGCAAATTCGGGGAGTCAGATCGTGGGATACCGCTTCGGTGCGCACATGTCGATCGCCGGCGGACTGCACAAGGCCGTGCAGCGAGCGGCGGAAGCCGGCTGTGATGTGGTGCAGATATTTACCAAGAACAACAACCAATGGAATTGCAAACCGCTGAGCGAAGCCGATGTGCAGGCCTGGCAGCAGGCCTTGCAGGAACACCGAATCGGAGCCCCGTTGGCCCATGCCTCGTACTTGATCAACCTGGCCGCCCCGGATGACGCGCTGTGGCGCAAGTCGTTGGATGCCTTGGTCGTGGAATGGCAGAGGTGTGAACAACTGCGACTGGAAGGGCTGGTTGTGCATCCCGGCGCGTTCACGACGTCGACTGCCGAGGAAGGGCTCCAGCGGATTGCTCAGGCCGTCAAGGAAGCGATTTCGCAAGTGAAGCCCAAGCACAGCCGGTTGCTGTTGGAAAACACGGCCGGGCAAGGTAGCTCGCTGGGGTGGCAAATCGAGCAACTTGCTTGGTTGCTGCGCACGATCCGCAGCCGTCATGTGGGGGTGTGCTGGGACACCTGCCATGCACTGGCTGCCGGCTACGATTTTCGCACCGCGGCCGGGTTGCGTGGTATGGTGGAGGCCCTCGAGTCGCATCGAGTGCTGGAGAAAATCGCCGCGATCCATCTGAACGATAGCAAGAAGGACGTTGGCAGCCGTGTCGATCGGCACGAGCACATTGGACTCGGTTGCATTGGGACTGACGGTTTTCGCCGCTTTTTGCGGCACAAGGCTTTCAAGGACCTGCCCATGTACCTGGAGACCCCCAAGGGAACCGATCCCGAGTCGGGCGAAGACTGGGATTGCCGTAACCTGCGCGTCCTGCGTGAATTGGTCGCGCGACCTCGAACTACCGTTGCCTAAGCGGTCGATATCGATACAATCGGCGTTGTTGCACCTCCAAGCGTCCCGCTCCTGCGTGGGCGCCGGAACGGAACCGGTCGCCATCTCCGGCGGGCGGCTTCCACGAGTTTCCAGCGGATCGCCGGTTTATTTAGTGGTGCAATCTTCGCGGCCGCGTACCGACGTGGGCGGCGACCGAGAATCGGGCCGTAGCGCAGCCTGGCTAGCGCGCTACCTTGGGGTGGTAGAGGTCGTGGGTTCAAATCCCGCCGGCCCGACTTAGCGATTCGTCCAGAGCCCTTCGGGGGATCCCGAAGGGCTCTTCTTGTTATTGTTATTATTGGCCCATGTGATCGGTGCGTGACCGGTTTCATTTCAGTCGCCGTTCCCTGGCGAAGCTGGGGCAGGGAGACAGGCTCAAGGGGTGCCGCTGACGAGTTGTTCGTCGTGCTGCTGCGGAGCATGCATGCGCGTCAGTTGCACTTGGCCCAGTTCCAGGTGTGCCGACTCCAAGGCAAATCCCGCCAAACCAGTTTCGAAAGTGCGGTCGGCAAGACTCAGTACGATCCGACCGTCGATCGATAATTCAAGGTAACTGCCAAAGGCCAGCAACTGCACCTGGGCCTCACCCCGTGTGTCGGTGTACCAGTTGCCGGATTGCAACTCGCGAAACTGCATCATTCGTTCGCCCGTTCCTGCCGCTCCTGTTTGCCATCTGCGCAGTTGTGCGACCCCCTTGAGCAAATCCAAGGAAAGGTAGTAGCCATCATGGGTTGCCGGATCCACGCGGAATACCAACCCACACTTCCCCTTGCCCTTCAACCGCATCTGGGCACGCAACCGGAAGTGATCGACCTGGTGTTCGAAGACAAACGCCTGGAATCCCGCTTCACTCTTCAACTCCAGGTTGTCTTCATGGACGCGGCAAAACTGCTGGCCGAGTCCCTGCTTGAGCGTGTGGACGCAACGCGTGTCCAGCGGTTCGGCCAGCCACTCGTCGAATCGTTCATAACTTGTGACTCGCAGCAAACCCTCGGGCGTCCGAATCAACCTTTTGGGGGCTGGCAGAAGGTTGTTGGTGCCACGGTCTTCCGCGTCGGCGCTGTAGAAGCACCAAAACAACCAACCGCGACCGTCGCGGCATACCCTGCCAGCATAATTCCCCCGCGGCATCAGCACGTTGTCGTAGTAGCTCCTCCAAGGTTTATCCAGCCTGTCGGTATGCCAGTAGCGGATTTTTGCATCTTCGCGAATGCTGCCAATCAAGTAGTACTCTCCGTCGATTTGGAGCAGGTTGGGAACCTCCACGTCGTCGTACAGGCCCGGATGGTGCAGCGGTGGGAGCGATTCGAAACGATTGGGCTCCGCTTCCCGCAGCACGCCCACACATCCGCGGCGTATTACCGGTCCGTCCTTGACCCGCGCCGATGCAATGAGCCACCCGGTTTGGCCATCATGAAAGAAATATGGATCGCGAAAGCTGACCCAGGCCCGTCCCTCGTCCAACCTCGACTCATAGAAACGAGGATCAGGTTCCAGCGGAAAACAACTCGTTGCATCAACGGGTGAGTAATGACGCGAAGCCACTTGCTGCTGGCACACACGCCGGGCTGCTTGCACGGGTTGGGGATCGTGCGCGCCGCGGTCGTCCGTCCAATGTGTGGGGGCTTTCCTCCAATGGAACAAATCGTCGCTAACCGCCATGCCGATACGTTGGATCCGGCCCTGTTCCCGACGCGACAGACCGGTGTAGAACATTCTCCAGCATCCCGGTCGATGGGGATCCGCCGATACGTGCATGGTCCATAGCATCAAGTCGTCCCAACTCCCCGGGTCGGCAATGAATAGTGCATTGTTTACCCGTCGCCATCGGATGCCATCAGTGCTGACCGCATGGGCGATGTAATCGTGATTGGGAAGCACCAGATGGAACAAATGATACAGTCCCTCATGGTACACGACGTCCACATCGCCAATCGCGCGCCGACTACCCTCGAATTCTGCAAACATCGTGGTGATTCTCGTTTTTTCAGGAAGACATAATGAGGTGAAACCGACGGAGCTTTCCCAGCCATGTCGCGCCCCGCAGTTTGTTTCTGCCGCCGCCCACAATCCCGTAACCTTAACATCGATGCGTTTGGTGAGAACCGGGTAAATGGGGGCGGCCCATGCACCTCGGCCAGACACGACACGTAGGCTGGCTGCACACGATGCTCCGTGAGATGCCCCTGCCATCCCGTGGACATCGTTTTCGAGATCGAAGACAATTGAACTGGTTCAGAGCGATCGGTGGTCGAGGTTGGCGCGACGTGGCTCAAAAAAAGGTATCGAGGCGTGGTGAGAGCGAAAGTAGCAGTTGTCGATTATCAGATGGGCAATTTGCGCAGCGTGGAGAAGGCGATCGAGTCGGTCGGAGGCCAGGTTGTCGTCACGGATGATCCCGATGCCTTATTGTCCGCCGATAAGATCGTGTTGCCCGGCGTAGGGGCGTGCGGCGACGCCTTGGCCGAACTCAGGCGTCGTGGATTGACGGACGCTCTGCTGTCCACAATTGCCAGCGGCAAACCGTTCTTGGGTATTTGCCTGGGATTGCAAATGCTGTTCGAGGTTAGCTACGAGGGGGGCCGCCACCAGGGATTGGGAGTGATCCCGGGTGAGGTGGTTCGTTTTCCATTTGCTTCCACCGCAGAGGGGATGGCGCAACCTGCCGCGGCCTGCGCTGCGAACGACAGCGGTGCAGAGCCTGAGCGACCAACTCCGGCCATTGCCCAGCAGACCGGCTCGGTAAACAGCGCGGTGGCATCCTCCCAGCGCCTGAAAGTTCCGCACATGGGATGGAATCGCGTGCGGATCGTTCAACGTGATTGTCCCTTGATGCAGGGCATCGATGACGGGACGTTTTTCTACTTTGTGCACAGTTACTTCGTCGCCCCCCGAGATCCAGCCGCCGTATGGCTGGAAACGGAATACGGCATCCCGTTTTGCGCCGCGGTGTGGAAGGACAATCTTTTTGCCACCCAGTTTCACCCGGAAAAGAGCCAGCGGCAGGGATTGCAGATGCTGCGCAACTTTGTCGAGCTCTAACCTGGCCGGGACGCAAGCGGCAGGCTCACCTCTACCTCGGGCGTCGCGCCGCCGCGAAGGTTTCCCCCAACCCATGTGTTTTGCGTGTTTTGCGTACTCATACGGGGGTGGCCGATTGGTCCTGGGCCCGCGGTTTCCTGGCCAGCTTTCGCAATAGGGGGACCAGTTCGTCGGGTTGGAATGGCTTGGACATGCATGCGTCCATGCCCGCGTCGAGGCACATCGGTTCTGCTTCCGCCAAACCATGGGCGGTCATCGCGACGATTGGAACGCGGCGGATCGGATCGGGGAGTTGTCGAATGCGCCGCGTCGCTTCCAAACCGTCCATGCCGGGCATTTCCAAGTCCATCAGTACGATGTCCGGAAAAAACTCCTGGACCTTGTCGATAGCCTCTTGGCCGCTGCAAGCCCGTTCGCATTGATGCCCGAATATTTCCAAAATGCCCACGGCGACGTCCAAGTTGATCGGTGCATCATCCACAACCAGGATCCGCAAATTCTCTGGGGCCTCTCCCGGGTGCCGGATATCCGCTGCGTCGTCGGTGCGCTGTAGCTTGGCCACGTGGTCTCGCAAGGCCAGTACCAGATCGCGGCTGGTCATGGGCTTCAAGAAACACTGGTCCTCGGGCAGTTTCAGCTTCCGTGCCAGGTCTTCTGAGTAGGACGCTGGGACGGCCGCGATGATCGATCGGCCATGGGATTCGACTAGCCTGGACACACGCTGGCCCGCCAGATCGGCGAGAGGGGAAGGCGGGAAATCGAGGAGGATAAGCTCGGCCCCCGCGGGGGAAACGGCATCGCCAGCACCGGATTCCAACAAGGCGCACAACGAATCCACTTCATCCAATACGACCGTTGGTACTCCTTCCAGTTCCAGCGCCTCTTGGTAACCGGCGACTGCGGTTGCGCTGCGCGACCAGATCAGGACTCGTGCCAGCCCGAGTGGGGACAGCCCGGTGGACGCAGTGGCGGTGTCGGCGGGCTGCAATGGCAGGTCGACGTAAAAGGTGCTGCCCAGGCCCGGTTCGCTATCCACCCAGATCCTGCCGCCCATGAGTTCGACCAGTTGGGAGCAAATAGCCAGTCCCAGTCCGGTACCGCCATATTTGCGCGTGGTTGACGAGTCCGATTGTTCGAATGCTTCGAAAATTGTGTTGTGTTTTTCCTTGGGGATGCCGGTCCCGGTATCCGCTACGCTGATGAGCAACCTGGGCTCCGTATCCCGCGCGGCGACTCGGGCCCAGACCACCACTTCACCTTCCTCCGTAAACTTGATGGCGTTGCCCACCAGGTTCGCGATGGTTTGCCGAAGCCTGGAAGGATCGCCCATGATTTGCTGCGGGATGCGGGGGTCGATGCGGCACACCAGCTCCAGGTTCTTATTGGATGCCGTAACGGCCATCAATTTGCTGGCGTCCGCAATGACGGTGTGTGCGTCGAACGGTATGTGTTCGACCGTCATGCGACCCGCCTCGATTTTTGAGAGATCGAGGATGTCGTTGAGAAGTTGGAGGAGCGACTCGCCGGATTGTTTAATGGTCGCCAGGCATTTCTGTGTCTTGGGCGTCAAGTCGGTTCGCAGCACCAGGTCCGCCATTCCCAGGATACCATTCATGGGCGTGCGAATTTCGTGGCTCATGGTTGCCAGGAATCGGCTCTTGGCTTCATTGGCGGCTTCTGCTGCGTCTTTGGCGCGTTTCAGTTCCTTTTGCGCTCTCAACAGTTCGTGGGCGATGCGTTCGAGTTCATCGTTCGAACGCGCCAGTTCCTCGGCCCGAGCTTCCGCTTCGGCCACCCCGGCAGCCACCCGCTCTTCGAGGGTTGCATTCAACTGTGCGAGTGATTCGAATCCGGCAGCATTCTCCAGGGCAACGCTCGACAGCGTGGCGACAAAGTCCGCCAGTTTGAGTTCGTCCGCTCCGAATAGGTTCTTGACCTGTTGGTGGGTCACGCAAAGCACAGCCACCGGATTGGAGCGAACCAGGATCGGTACGCTCAGGGAGGACCGCGGGGCGCTGTCCCCGGCCACCAGGACCATGTCATCATACGAGATGGTGATGGCGCGACCGGCGTCGACGGCCCGTTCGCACAGACAGTTCAGCACAGCGTCCGAGGAGTAACGCAAGGCGTGCGTTCTGGGCCCGGTCGGCATGGGAATGATTTCGCACCGATCGCCGCGCAGCAATCGTACCGCCGCCTGCTGGGCGGATTGGAAAACCTTTTCGGCCGACAACTCCGAAGCGATTTCTCGTCCCGTTTGCAAAACCGTCTCGAAGCGATCTGCCAGTGACAGTTGCTTGGACCCCATCTGGTTCCCACCCGCTCCGGAGCGGGCATCGGTTAGCAGCAGGGTAGCCATGAGTTCGCGAGCCTCTGTTGCGTCGCGTTGGGCAGTTGCCGGATCGGCAGGTCGCGTTAACTCACTGCGGTACCGCAGCGATTTTGCCAGCTCCAGGCGGGCGCTCTGCGCCCGCGCCTCATCGATGCTTCGAGTGATCAAACGCAGCGCGCGGCGAGACTTGCCTTCCATGGCATAGCACAGCGCCAGTTCACGCAGGGCGCGGGGGAGATCGTTGCGGCACAATCGCGAATGCCGCACGGCGCGGCGTGCCGCCTGCTTGGCACGGCGCAGCCAGGACCTACCAACCCGGCGATGGTAGGTCATGTGATTCAGTGCAACGTGCCGCAACGCGGTTGCTAACCAGGCGGAAACCGGCAACGTGTAGGCATTGTGGATGCCGCCGTTGCGAGCGACGGCGTATGCGGATTCCAACATCCTTACGGCCTGATCCCACTGCCGGCGGTAGATGGCTGCGATGCCCGACGCCAGACGCACCTGGCATTGTCCCTGGACCTCGTGTCGCGGCCTGCTGAATTCGCGCTGTAGCAATTCCATGGGGGTGTGCTCACGGGCGGCGCGCACCCACACATCCCAGATGATTCCGGATGCCTGCTCGTCACCGCACTCCAGCCCTGACTCGTAGTTCAGACGGCACTCCTCTTGCGCCCCATGGAAATCGCCCAAATGGTAGAGGGCAGCGGCCACCTGATAACGGGCGATGTGCATCCTCCAATAATCACCCGTGCGTTCCAGCAGTCGGATGGCCTCGCGGCCCTGTTCGACGCATTCTTCGAACCTCGAGGCGTAGTAGAGCACGCAACTGTAAAAAGTGAGTGCCAGGCCCTGGCCCCACTGGTCATCGAATTGCCGGTGCAGTTGCAACGATTTTTCGGCGTAGCGCAGTGCCCGGCCGAACATTGGGATCAAGCTTACGGCCGGCGCATGTTCGCTGTAAATATGCGCCAGTTCGCTCGACGGTTCGAACGACTCGGCGTAGTTCATGGCTCGCAGATGAGCCCACAGGCATTGGGATTTCGTACGGCAGAACCAGTAGCACTGGGAAAGCTTGCTCAACAACTGCATCCTCAAACGCTGGTGGGGCCCCGGGGGACAACGCCGCCACGCCAAGAACCACCGCGGAAACAGACTGTGCAAGCACTGCAGCACAGCTTGCCACACCAGGTTGGCCATGAGAGCTGGCCAGGTGGCCGGGATGCGGATGCCGAGGTCGCGCAAAGCCTGCTCCACGCCCAGGGTTGCTCGTTCCATGTCCCCGCGTTTGAAATCCAGATCTGCCGCTTTGCTCTGGATGCGTGCACGGGCTATTCCCAGCGGGGCTGATTGACGAGCCGATTCCAGCACCGGAGCCGCCTCGGCATAGCGGCCTTGCAGCAGCAGAACGTCTGCCAATTGCTCCTGAATGTCGAATCGTTGCTCGGCTGTCAGGACGCTTGTGCATTTGAGCGCAATGTTCAGTTGCTGTTCCGCCGTCCTCAAGGAGAATTCGTTACGGGCTTTGCCGGCAGCCGCCAGGGCATGCTCCAGCCCTAGTTCGGGAGTCCCCGCCTGGTCGAAGTGATTGGCGACGGCCGCATCATCTACCGGAATCTCTCGCAGGTAATACTCCGCCAGTGCGCGATGCAAAGACTTGTATTGGTCCTCCGTCAGGTCCTGCAGCAACCGTTCTCGCGACTGCTCCAGCGCGAATCTGTATTGTCCGTACGCAGCAGTGTTCCACAGAATTCGGCGTTCTACAGCCGGCTGCAACTGCCGCTGGACCTGCGATTCGTCCACATCGGCCAAGGCAGCCAACTGCGCGGAATCGAATTGCGTGCCGATGGCGGCTCCAATGGCCAACAGCTTGCGAGTCGAAGGATCGAGCATGTCCAGACGTTGCACCAACCAGGCTTCCGCCTCTCGGGAGCTGCTCAGTGAAGCCAGTTTCGACTCGTCCAATTGCCAGCCGTTACCATGGGGGTGCAACGCTCCCGTTTCCACCATGCTGCGCAACAGGGCGGTCGCCATCAGGGGATTGCCTCCCGACCATTGCCCGATCGACTCGATGGCTTTGGCGGGCAGGTAACCTGCCATCGAGACAGCAAGTTGCGCCACGTCTCTCGCCTCCAGGCGCTGCAACGCAATGTGGCAGTCCGCCTGCAATGGGGAGGCGTCCAGGGGGGCACTTTCTTCGCCCGTACGAGCGGCCAGGACAAAGACCATCGGATGAGGGGCTTCAGTCGAGTTCTGCAAGAATCGGCGGATCGCCCGCACCGTCAGGTCCGGCAGCAATTGCGAATTGTCGATAAGGACAATCGTGGGGATGCCGATGAACTGCAACGCGTGCAGCAATTGCGACAATGCGCTGACTACCCGGTTCTCTGTGAATTCTTCGGGGGCGGCGAGCGGCGACGATTCGTCCACGATGTCAGACAATTGTGGAAAGAGACGAGCCAGCGTTGGGCCCACCGCATGCAGCGTTCGCACGACGCCAGCCTTCGACTCGGGATTCTGCTGGAGGGTCTCGACCAACCGATCGGCCAAGGGGACGAAGACTCGCGACGGTTCCCCTTCGCCCTGATGCCCATCCAAAACAATGGGATGGAATCCTTGCAAGCATGCAAGCGTACGCAATTCTTGCAGCAACCGCGTCTTGCCGGCGCCTGTTTCTCCTTCGATGCGAGCCAGGCGGACCGTCTTTTCATTGGCTTGACGCAGGAAGTCCGTCAGTTCAGACAACTCGGACTGGCGGCCAACAAACTGAGATGGGGCCAAAGTGGTGCGACGATCCATGCAGCCGATAGTCGCTACCGGCCGTGGATGTTTGTGCAACGTTTCCCGCAGAAATGCCACGTCGTGACGCGCAGCAGCGGCTGTCTGATATCGATCCTGGGGTGCCTTGTGCAGGAGTCGCTGGATGATTTCATGCAGCTCCCGAGGAGCATCCGGCGCGTGGATGCGCACGTCTTCCACCGGCACCGTGACGTGTTGAAGCATCACTCGACCGATGTCAGAACCGTCGAAGGGAACGTGGCCGGTCAAGCAGCGGTAGAGCAGTACTCCCACGGAATAGAGGTCGGTCGGAGGACCGAGCTCATCGTCGATTGCTCCCAATTCTTCTGGCGCCATGAACAGCGCCCGGCGGTCGACACCGATATTTGCCAGTGATTCCGACCGGTAGATTTCGTCGATGTTGAGCCCGCTGAGCACAATTCGCCAGGAGGTGTCATCGAGAACAAATACATGCTCCAAGTCGATGTTGCGATGCAGCAAGCCCAGTTGGTGGAACCCCTGCAATGCTGCCAGCAGTTGTTCGGCTATTTCCAGTACCGCTGGCACGGGTAGAGGCTTGGTGTCCAGTGCGGCGGCAAGCGTGGCACCGTCCACATATTCGGAAATCACCCATATCTCTCGCTCGCGCTCGTGAATACCGAGCACCCGCGCAACGCCTTCTACGGGATGTTTGCACAGCACGCTCAGTCCACTACACAGCAAGGCGTGTGAGCTGGGCGCTAATTGGCGTCGATCCACACATCGTACGACGGCCATGCGCCCGTTGTTGTGCAGGTCCCTGCACAATCGCGCCTCATATCCCGGGCGCTGACTCAGGTAACGTATTGTTTCGAATCGCGAATCGATGTCCGCCGCAGATGATTCGCTCAGTGGATTCGAAGGAGATACCATAAGGTGCTCGAGTGTTGTGAGAAGAATTTGGCTGGAATGGTGCGCACATCCCACTGCAACATAGCTCATGAAGCCATCGCGCCCCGTTCCTCTTGCCGCATTCCCCCGTCGTCGGCAGCTGGGACGCGGCACGATCGGAGTAAGTCATACAACCGGCCCCATATCAGGGGTTTCTGTGGGCAAGCAACCCGTCAAACCCTTGCATCGCGAGTCGGATTTCTGACAATCGGGCTCGCTAGTCCGGGTCCTGGGACGCATTGACTACCTCCGCCAGGAGGAGAGCGTCCGGAAGTGGATTTCCAACGGGGGTTGATTGATAGGAGGGCACAGGTATGGCCGCTACACCAGTACCGAATGCAGTTGCATCGTTGAGCAAGATTGATCCAAAGTTTCTCAACGACACTGCCGACGTCGTAGCCGAACTGGAAGATTTGCAACGGCAAATTCCTGCCGATGCGATTGCCGAACCCAACACCGACTGGCACGACCGGACCTTGCAAGTCCTGGGGCGGTCGGTGGACGTGTGTCGGGAGTACGAGGAGCGATTGGTCGACGATGAACCCCTGCTGCGAGCCGCGCAAGCCTATTTCCGGCAGGCGACCGAGGCCACGTTGGGACAGAGTTGGTTCGCTCACCGGGCGCGAACCAAGCCCAGCGGCTTTCCCGGGGATTACGATATGTTGCTGAAGATTTATCAGCGGCAAACTCCGGCTCGCGGGCTGGGATCGTACTTGGACCTGTGTCTGATGGACGTCGAACTGGCCCGCGCCGTGCGCGGACGGCTGAAAGCGGTGCGTGAGTTCTTAATCAATGAACTGCACGAACGCGAACAGCAGGCGCGCATTCTGGACGTTGCCAGCGGACCGTGCCAGGAGTTCATGGATTGGCCGATGAAAGCCGAGTCGATCGAGGTGCTGGCGATGGACAGCGACCCGGCCGCGCTCGATTATGTTCGCCAGACGGTGATTCCAGCGGTCGATCCGGTGCGGTTCGAGGCCGTCCGGTACAACGCGCTGCGGACGCGCAAGGCCGATGCAACGATTCGCAATTTCGGCCGATTCGATGTCATGTACAGCGTGGGGTTGGCCGACTACCTGACCGACGACTTGCTGGTCGATCTGCTGGCGGCCTGGCACGACAGCCTTACCGACGATGGTGTGATGTACATTGCATTCAAGGATACCGAACGCTATGACAAAACGCCTTACCAGTGGCACCTAGATTGGTTCTTCTACCAGCGCACCGTGCAGGATGTACTGCGGCTGTACGAACGGGCTGGTTTCGACACTGCACGGATCGATACTTGGCGGGATGAATCGGGAATTATCGTCAATTTCGTAACTCGTGTGGGCGACCATCCGCGGCGCCGTACCGATGCGGCAGCTCGGGGCGTGCGTGGGCCACACGTGCGCCGCCAATCGGCCCGACGGTCCGTCCAGGGCTAATCGACGACGCCAAAGTGCATCCTACGAGGTTTCGGCCAGGCGGATTCACCTCTGCCTGGCCAGTTCGGCATCTCCCCAGCGTCGCGGCGGTCTTGGCGTACTGTCGCGACGCTGTTTTGGTTCCAGGCGGCATTGGCTTTGCTGACGCTGGCGAAACTGGCCTACGCGCTCAGTGAGAGCTAACCGGCGCGACCGCTCACGTAGGCCGCTGTCAATGGATGCCTCGGTGACTCGAAAATCTGCTGGGTCTCTCCTTCTTCCACCAGCACTCCGCAGCCTTCCTCGACCCAGAAAAAGGCCGTTCGGTCGGCGATCCGACGGGCTTGTGGCAGGTTGTGAGTAACGATCACGATCGATATGCGATCGGCCAACGACCGGACGAGCGCCTCGATCTTCTCTGTGCTGATCGGGTCCAAGCCGCTGCAGGGTTCGTCCAGCAGAAGTACATCCGGTTGCAAGACCAGCGCGCGGGCGATACACAGGCGCTGTTGCTGACCACCGGACAGCGTGCGGGCCGGTGCGTGCAACCGATCCTCGACCTCCTCCCATAAACCGACATCGGTCAAGGCCCGTCGAATGCAGTCCTGCATTTCCCGTCGGTCGGCCAGACCGTGTTCGCGGATGGGTAAGGCCAGATTCTCGGCAATAGACAGGGGAAAAGGGGTAGGCCGCTGGAAAACCAATCCAGCGCGCCGTCGCAGATCGCGCAAATCGATCTCAGAATCTCGAATTCTGCTACCGCAGCAACTAATCTCCCCGTCGACCCGACACCCATCGATCAGATCGGTCATGCGATTGATGCTGGCCAGTAGACTCGACTTGCCACACCCGGAAGGTCCCACGATGGCAGTGACCGTGCGCGGCGGTACGACCAGAGACACATCGCGGAGGACGGTGCGGTCGCCATACGCAATCGATACGCGATGGATTTCGATCGCCCCCTGAGCGGCCCCGCAGCAACGGGGCGCCGGAATGGGGCTGGTGGGCCCGCTCTCAGGATTGTTGGTTGTGCTGTGATGCATCATCGTATGACTGTTTTGCCGGCGGCGCCATCTACACCCGCCGGGTCGATGAGAGGTCAGGCAGGTAATGGGTCGGCGTCGATGAAACGAACAAACATCCGCAGTACCAGTCGGGCCAGGCCGTTGATCAGCAACAGCGCGCCCACCAGGACCACTGCTGTTG
The DNA here is from genome assembly GCA_003695565.1 of Planctomycetota bacterium. Lineage (GTDB taxonomy): Bacteria > Planctomycetota > Planctomycetia > Pirellulales > Pirellulaceae > Aureliella. The sequence goes on from RFIQ01000572.1 coordinate 13,432, forward strand.
CCCGGGCCGAGACGTCCCCTCCCGGGACGTTCATGGCCAGATCGTAAATATGGACCGACAGAGTGCGTCCCGAGTCGAATAGGGTGGTCGGCATGCGGTCGACGAACCCGCTGGTGAAGATCAGGGCCGCTGTTTCCGCTAGCGCGCGTCCCGTGCTCAGCGCCAATGCAGCCAGAATCGCAGGGGAGGCTGCAGGTACGACGAGGCGCAGATAGAAAGTCGATCGGCTCAAACCTGTCGCTGCGGCTGGGGCACGCAGTTGCTCGGCCGCAGCCCGCAGCCCGATTTGGGCAGTCCGTACGAACAACGGGAGAACCATGCACGCCAGCGTCAGACCGCCGCTCAGAATGGAGAAGCCCATCCCCAGGTAGAGGCAAAACAATGCATTGCCGAATAATCCGAAGACGACCGATGGTGTGGCGGCCAGCAGATCCAGTGACTGTTCCACGCCACGGGAAGACCACCGCCAGATGCGATTGTTGGTGTGGTGCCAGTTCACCAAAGCCAGGGCGGCTCCCAACCCCATCGGCACGACGCTGAACCACGCTACCAGGACGATTGCCATGGTCGACACTAGGATCGGAGCGATGCCACCCGCCCGGCCCGCCTGAGAAGGCGCAGACGTCAAGAAGGACCAGTCGACGCGAGGCAACCCAAGCACCAGTACGTCGGCCAGCATCCACGCGAACGGGGCCACCGCCAGAAGGGTTCCCAACAAGAGCATTCGACCTACCCAACGATCAACGCGTTGCATGCGATGCTCCCCTCCAACGCGCGGGCAAAACCACCACTCCCACCAGGATCATCAGCACCAGGCCACCAGCAAACAAAGCCGAACGGTGGAGGCCCACGGCGTAGGCCATCTCCAGGGCGATATTGGATGTGAGCGTGCGAATGGGATCGAACACGGTGCCAGGCATTTGCACGACATTTCCGCAGACCATCAGGACGGCCATCGTCTCTCCGGCGGCCCGGCCGAATTGCAGCACCATTCCGTTGATCATGTCCTGGCGGGCTGCCGGCAACACAATGCGACAGATCATTCTCCAGCGCGACAGTCCGACCGCATGCGCCGCCTGGATCAAATCCAGCGGCACGCTGCGCACCGCTGTGGCAGCAACCAAGGCGAACAGGGGAACGATCATCACCGCCAAAACCAACACGCCCGCCAGCAGGCTGGGCCCTGGCGGATGAAGCTGTGCCACCCAGGGGACGACGCAGACCAAACCCCAGAAACCGATCACCACCGAGGGGATGCCGGAGAACACTTCCATGCATCGTAGAATCAGCCACGATACGCGCGGCGATGCGTAGAAGGTTGCATACAAGGCAGTGGCCAGGCCGATCGGTGCGGCGCACAGGGTCGCTCCCACCGCCACGGCCAGAGTGCCGACCAGCATCGGGGCCAACCCATACTGCTGCGGCTCCGGTCCCACCGGATTCCATTGCACTGCCCCCAGCATCGCAGTCGGGCCGATCCGTTGCCAGGCGGGCCACGATTCGATGCCCAGGAAAACGACGATTCCCAGCACGGTCAATCCGACCGCGGCCGCGCACACGCTCAGACCGGTCGAAAACCCCCGTTCAATCAGTTGCCGGTACAAAATACTGCTCCTCGATGATCGGACCGGATGCCGAGGACTGGACGAACCGCAGGAACTGCGCCACCGGCTCGGAGGGCTGGCCGCGACACACCAGATTCAACTCGCGGACCAGGGGATAGCGTCCCGCCGACACGGCTTCCACCGTGGCCGGGATTCCGTCCAACGGCAGCGCCCGAATCGGCGCTCCGTGGCTGATGTGGTAAGCGGCCGTACCGATCGACACATAGCCGATGGCAGCACGGTTTCCGGCAACCGTCTTGATGCCCTGTTCATTGTCACCGATGATCACGTCGGCCCGGACATCACCGGGACTCAACTGAAAGTACTGCAGGAACAATTCCTGGGTCGAACGACCAGCCGCCTTATGGACCACCACCAGCGGAGATGCCGGGCCGCCCACGTCCTGCCAGTTGCGAACTTCGCCCGTATAGATTGCCCGCACCTGCTCAGTCGAGATCTGGCGCACTGGATTGTCCCCGTGCACGATGAAGCAGATTCCATCGCGAGCGACCAGAAACGGCTGCAAGTCGCTTTCCTCACTCTTCAAGGATCGGGAAACCATTCCCAAGTCGGCCACGCCACGCCGCGCGTCGGTGATCCCGCGGCTCGATCCGCCAGTTTGCACATCGACACGGATCTGCGGGTGCTGCACCTCGAAAGCTCGCCCCAGTTCGACCATCAACGGAGCCAATGTGCTGGAACCGGTCAGCACGATTCTCTGTCCGCTCTCCCGCGGGCCTGCGCAGAACATGGCGACGCCGGCCACGCCGGTTACCAGCATCAATAGGGACACGCCCCAGCGAAAGACGATCATGGTTTTCACCTCCCTGCGAACGAAATCAGACAGCATCCCAAGTCGATGGCCTCGCCCCGGGCCCGCCGCCGCATGCTGGGCGACAAGGAGTAGAGCACCGATTTACCGTCGCGCTGCGTCTCGACCAATCCGGCCTCACGCAGCACTTTCAAGTGATGGGACAACAAGCTCTGCTCGACATGCAAATCCTGGCTGAGTTGGCCCACCCGTCGTGGTTCTTCCAGCAGCAGCCGCACCACGGCCAATCGCGTTTCATCGGACAGCACCTTTAACAATCCTGCGCACGATGCAGTTTGTGAGTCCATCGCTGAAGTCCTCGCCGAAGGGCGTCTAACGTTGAATCTGCCAACCGCCGTCCCCTCCCCGCGCCGCTCGCTCAACCGCCGCGCCATCTGGTATGGACGACTATTCAGATGAATGGCTGTTCATTTGATTCTAACGCGGCGGATCTGGGGAACGGTGTTCCGCCGCACAGAATCAGCGGATTTTCACGCGATTTTGTTGGAATCCCGATTCGAGGGCGGGCCGATCGATCGTCGCGTCCTGCGTCGCTCGCCCGGAGTTGCACAGGGAATCCGGCTTCCCGGTCCGGCCGGTTGTGGCGCCCACGATGGCAACCGGGAATTGGGCTAGATAGATCAGGACGCGACCTGGCCGTGGATGGTAGCGACCAACCGGCGATTGCCTCCACGATTGCGATGTTCGCACAGGTAGATACCCTGCCAAGTACCGAGGCGCAATTGGCCGCCGGAGATGGGAATCGCGAGCGACGCACCCATCAGGCTGGCTTTCACATGCGCCGGCATGTCGTCGGGCCCTTCGATGGTGTGTACGATCGGTACGCCTGATTCCGGAGCGATTCGATTGAGAAAAGTCTCCATATCGGTACGCACGTCAGGATCGGCGTTCTCGTTAATCGTCAGGCTGGCAGAGGTGTGCAAGATGAACAGGTGCAGCAACCCGACCTGGATCTGTCTCAATTCCGGCAATTGATCCACAATCTCGGAGGTAATCAAGTGAAATCCTCGTGGTCGCGCTCGCAAGGTGATCTCACGCTGTTGCCACATGAATTCGGCTCCCGGTGAATTGGATGTGTTTGCCCAGCATTGTGACAAACCGACCGCGTTTCGTCACCTTGGTGTGGCTGTGGTTTCAGCGTTCCCGGCTCCCCAAGATTGGCCTGAAATGCCAATCGAGACGGGGAGTGCTTTGGCCATCATCGGGTTGATGAGGGACTCAGGGGGCTCGACAAAACGGCAACAACGTTGCAAACGTCCTTGAGATCGTTTAAGTTGAACGATGGTGGCAAAGCTCGATATCCCGCCGTTGCGAGTTCGGTAGGGCGTTTTCGCTATCCGCCTCACGGGGACGACGCGTGTCGCCTTGATCGTTCCGTTCCCACAAGTCAATCCTTCCGTTTGCCCTCGACGCCTGCCTGGGCAAGGGGATCGCCGCCAGGCGATAAGAATTATTTCCCATGGTGGCTACCGCGATCGGTGGTGGCTTCCTGGCTCGGCGCACGCCGGGCGCCTACCTTTGCATGGCTCCCTTTTTCCCGCCTTTGGAGCGAGTGCGATATGGATCTGCTGCGATGGCGCAACGCCGGATTGTGGATCGTTGGCCTGATGTGGGGAGTGATTCCTGGATTGGTCGCGGCACAGACTCCACCTCTGCACGAACGCATCGATGCAGCGGTAGAGGCGATGCAACCGGGCCCGCTGGCGAATCGCGCCGAGGACGCCGACCTGGTCCGCCGCACGTATTTATTGTTGGTGGGACGGCCGCCAATGCTCGAGGAACTGGATGCCTATCTGGCGCTGCCCCAACCGCTGCGGCAGCAGCAGACGGTCGAGCAACTGTTGGACTGCGACGAATTCGACGCCTATTTTGCATCGGTGCTCGACGTTTGGCTCATGGAGCGGCGTTCCGGCAAGCGCATTCCTCCAGACCAGTGGCGGCAGTTCCTGACGCATGCTCTGCAGCAGGGTTGGTCGCTGGATCGCCTGATCCGCGCGGTCGTTTCGGCCGACGGTACGGGAGAGGATCGGGCGGCGGCCAGGTTCCTGCTCGATCGGGAGGTCGAGCCGAATGCATTGACGCGCGATATTGGCCGGATTTTTCTGGGCCGCGATTTGCAATGCGCGCAGTGTCACGATCACCCCAACATCGCCGACTATTTTCAATCGGAATACTACGGCATTTTCGCCTTTGTCGCCCGCAGCTACTTGTTTGAGGATCCGGCGGACAACAAGAAGCCGTATGTGGGGGAAAAGGCGGAAGGCGAAATCGAATTCAAGTCGGTCTTTTTCCCTGAGGAGGGCGACCACCGGGCAATTCCCGGCTTACCAGGGATGTTCGAATTGACGGCAGAACCCAACTTCCTTGGTCAGTCGGCCTACCTGACGGCGGCTGATAGCAAACATGCCGGACGGCCCAAATTCAGTCGGCGTGAGGTGCTGGGAAGATATCTGGTCCATCCCGACAACCTCCAAGCCGCGCGGAACTGGGCCAATCGCCTGTGGGCGCACATGTTTGGACAAGGGCTCGTGCATCCGGTCGATTTCCATCATGGGGATAACCCACCCAAGCTGCCGCTGTTGCTCGAAACGTTGGCCGAGGAGCTGCTGGCCAGCGGATGGGACGTGCGGCACCTGTTGCGCGAGATCGCGCTCAGCCAGGCCTTCGCCCGGTCCATCGACCTGCCACCCGCGCCGGAATTAACGCTCGATCAAATCGAGGATTTGCAGCGCGTTGCACAGGCCGAGTTGCAGCGGCTGGATAGCCTGCCGCGGGAGTCGGCTCAACAGCGTCGCCAACAAGCCCTGTACGACGCATGTCGCAACGAATTGCAAACGATCGACGCAGAACTGACGAAGTTGGCGGCAGAGCGACAGCAATTGGTGGATGCAGCCGCGGCGGCCGATAAGCGGGCGGCCGAGTCGGCACAGAAGCAAGTGCAGGCTGCCGCACGGGTGAAGGAGCTCCAAGGCAAACTGGCGGAAGCCGAAAAGGCCGCCCCGTCGGATGCCCAGAACGCTGAGCTCACCGCTCAACTGAAATCGCTTCGCCAGGAACTGGAATCCGCCGAACAGGCGGCTCAAGCCGCACAGCAGGCCAGCCAGGCGGCACAGCAAGCACAAGCGACGGCCAAGGGGCGAGTGAACGCTTGGGAGGATTCCGTCGAGCAGTTGCGTTGGAAACGCATCGCTGTGGCGGACCAGGTGGCGGAGGCGCGGGGTGCCCTGCGCGCTGCTTTGCGCGAGGTAGAGCAGATAGCCGTGCAGAGAACGGAGATCCAGCAGCGATTGGCAATACTGGAAACCTGCCGCGTTCTGGCTGAACGCCGCGCGGACTTGGAGCGGGCCACCAGAGAGTTGGCTCGTGCGCGTGGGCAATTCGACCAGGTTGGGCAGACCCTGGCGACCCTGCGGGCGGAGGTCGACGCCCACACCGGCAACCGCGCCGAATTGGCACAACGCTTGGCGACCGAGCAAAATGCATTGGCACTTCTGGCGAAGCAGTATCAGGCCAAACAGGAAGCCATGTCGGTCTTGAAGCAGGGGCTGTCTCAAGCGCTCGCTGCCGCGAATGAACTTGGTGCCAGCGAACTGCAAGCCGAGTTGGCCAAATCCGCATCGCAGGTTGCCGAACTCGATCAGCGACTGACTGCGAATCGCCGCGAACTGGCCGAACAGGAAGCTCGTGTGGCGGAGTTGGAGGAGCAGATCGGGGCGGTCTCCCAGGCCTTGACGGCGGTGCAGGGAGAGTTGGCCCAGCAAGAGCAGGCGGCTCAGCAACTGGCCGAGACCATCGAGACGATAGTGCAAGACGTTGATAATCGCGAGCAGGCGCTGGTTGGAGCCTTGCAGCAGTGGTACGGCGAATTGACGGACCGCGCTGGGGTGCGACGGCTGTTTCCGTTGTCCCCCGAACAGTTGGCTGGCGCCGCGGTCGTGGGCTTGGGACTGGTGGACCGTTTCCGCGCGGAGGCGCAAGCCGAATGGACGAAAGCGAATCAGAATAAGTCGGAGGAGGTCGATCCCGACCAGCGGCAAGCAGAACTCGACAGATTGTATCGCAAGCGGGTTGACGCCGTCACGTCTGTGTTCGTTTCCATGTTCGCCGCCCCGGCCGGTGCGCCGCAGGATGGATTCAGCGCCACGGCGGACCAGGCCCTGTTTCTGGCCAATGATGGTACGGTGCAGGGCTGGTTGAGTCCTGCGGCCGGCAGCCTGACACAACGGTTGAATGCCATCGAAGATCCCGCAGAACTGGCTCGATTGCTGTACCGCAGCTTGTTATCGCGCATGCCGACAGAACAGGAAGTACGCAACGTCGAGACCTACTTGCAAGCTCGTGCAGCCGATCGCGCGGCTGCCATCCGCGAGCTGGTTTGGGGAGTTTTCACTTCGCTCGAATTTCGATTTCACCGTTAGAGCGTTCCCCCGCTTGATGGGAACGCGTCCCGGACTGGATGTTGCCTCGTATGGCTTGAATGATAACCCTTGACCCGTTGGACAGCACCGGACTTGTTCCGGTACCCGCTCTGATCGTAAGGAGGATTGCCATGAAGTGTCGTTACGCATGTTCGTCTCCGGAGCACGCCATTGCTCGTCGGCAATTTCTCGGCAGGTTCGCAGCGGGCGTCGGCACGGTGGCCGGTCTGGGAGGGTTGGCGCAACGCGGTGTTGCCGAACAGATCCTAGCGCAAAAGAAACGCGTGGTGACCATTTTCCTCAGCGGGGGAGCCAGTCAATTGGAATCCTGGGATCCCAAACCCGGCACGGCGACAGGTGGCCCGTTTCGGGCAATTCCAACTCGCGTACCGGGGATCCACATCTGCGAATTGCTGCCGAAGACCGCCCAACTGATGGATCGTCTGGCGATCATACGTTCGGTGAATACCGAGGAGAATGACCATGGATTGAGTCGCTACAAAATTGAACGCGGCCACAAACAATCTCCCACCGCGGACTATCCGCATATCGGAGCCATCGTGGCCAAAGCGATGGATGATGGTTCCGTCGGACTGCCCGGGCATGTCCACGTGTCGAACGGAGCCGGTTCGCGGAGTAGCAATTCGGCGTTTCTGGGGCCCAAGTACGGCAGCATTTCCGTAGGGGTCAACGGCGGCTTGCGCAACAGCAGCTTACCAGGAGGAATGCAGGTTGCGGTCAACGATGCGCGGCAGAGCTTTCGCCGGCAGGTCAACGAACAATTCCTGCAGCGCCGCAGAACGGCCGAAACCGATGCGTATGTGCAAAGCTTTGAACAGGCGGAACAGTTGATGGCGCAGCGGACAGTGTTCGACGTGTCTCAGGAACCCGATAACCTGGCGGAGCGGTATGGTTCGTTCGACTTGGGGAAGCAGTGTTTGTTGGCGCGACGCTTGCTGGAAAACGGCGTCTCGTTTGTGCAAGTATCTCACTCCAATTACGATACCCATGCGGAGAATTTCAATTTCCACATCGAGCAATTGGGCGAATTCGACCAGGCGTTTTCGGCGCTGATCGAGGATCTGGAGCAGCGCGGTTTGCTGGAAAGCACATTGGTGTTGGTGTTGACGGAATTCGGCCGAACGCCCCGCATCAACCGCAAGTTCGGCCGGGATCATTGGGGCCGCGGGTTCTCCATTGCCATGGCCGGTTGCGGGTTGCAAACCGGGGCTGTCGTCGGGGCCATGAACAAGGATGGCACCCAGATCGCAGACCGGGAAGTCAAACCGGCTGACCTATTCCACACCTATCTCCGCGCGTTGGGCGTCGATCCGACGGATGAGTTTCATGTGGACGGCCGGTCCATTCCGATCGCCGATCCGACTGGCCAGGCTATCGAGGAG